>JANWZC010000015.1 GCA_025054975.1 Raineya sp. | reverse complement strand
GAATATTCACAATTTCTTCTTCTAATGTTCTACCTTCTCCTGCACATACCTCGCACTTCTGACTGATAATTTTACCTGTGCCATTGCAAGTTGGGCAAGTACTAGTGGTAATCATTTGTCCGAGCATAGTATTGGTTACCCTGCGAACTTGCCCTGTACCTCCACAGGATCCACAGGTTTGCAAGGCAACGCCATTTTTAGAGCCGTTGCCACCACAGCTCTTGCAAGCCACATAACGTTTTACCTTAACTTTCTTTTCTGTACCTTCGGCGATTTCTTGTAAAGTAAGCTTTAACTTGATACGCAAATTACTACCCTTTTGCACACCTCTACTTCTGCTGCCTCCCATTCCACCGCCGAAGAAACTACTAAAACCTACATCTTCAAAGATATCGCTGAAGCGTGAGAAGATGTCTTCCATACTCATACCACCTCCGAAGCCACCTCCAAAGCCAGCGGCACCACTTACGCCACTATGTCCGAATTGGTCATAGCGTTTGCGTTTTTCGGGGTCTGAAAGAACTTCGTAAGCCTCCGCTGCTTCTTTGAATTTTTCCTCTGCTTCGGGGTTGCCCGGATTTTTGTCAGGGTGATATTTTATAGCCAATTTCCTGTAAGCCTTCTTAATTTCCTCAGGAGTGGCGTTCCGAGAAACGCCTAACACCTCGTAATAATCTCTTTTTGCCATAACTTTTGAAAATCTTTCAAGTCAAAAAAACTTAAAACTAAATTACGCCCCTGTAACTACCTTAGCAAATCGCAACACCTTTTCGCCAAGCATATAACCTTTCTCAACGGTATCTACTACTTTTCCTTTCAGGTCTTCGTTAGGTGCAGGTATTTGCGTAATGGCTTCGTGCTTATCGGGGTCAAAGGGTTCGCCTGTGGATTTAATTTCAGTCAAACCTTGTTTTTCTAAAAATTTTGCAAATTTCTGATGTATAAGGGTTATACCTTCTTTGATGCTTTCTAAATTGGGTTCTGCACTTTCAAAGGCTTTCAAAGCACGTTCAAAATCATCAAATACAGGCAAAATTTCAAGTAGAAGTTTAGCATTAGCCTGCTCAATGAACTCCATTTTTTCTTTGGCAGTACGTCTTTTGAAGTTTTCAAAATCGGCATACAAGCGAATATAATTATCTTTTTGCTCTGCCAAAGTAGCTTCTAAATTCTTGATAACCTCTTCTAAAGCAGGCGAATTGTCAGTAGTATTTTCTGTATCAGATTTGTCTTCTGCCAAAACTTCCTGATGATTATTAACTTCGTTTTCAGCAGCTTTTTGCTCTTCTTGCAAGTTCTCTGTTTTAGGGTTTTCTGTACTCATAGCTTTTCAAAAAATTTTTGCAATTTACGAATGTTCAATTTCTTTGCCAAAATAAAAAACTGCCAATTTGACAGCATATTATTTTTGGTTAATTTTTAGAAATTTCAAGTGCTTTTCTTACTTTTGCAAGGTACATATCAACCAAACACTTAAAATTATGGTACGAAAACCGATTTGCATCTTGATGTTGCTATGGGGAGCATTAGCAACACAAATAGCCTTTTCACAAGGCACACAGTCTATTCCACTTAATCCCAAAGTAAAAGTAGGCAAATTAGCTAATGGGCTTACCTACTACATCCAGCAAAATGGCAAACCTGAAAAGCGTGTGGAACTACGTTTGGCGGTCAATGCAGGTTCGGTATTAGAAACAGAAAAGCAATTAGGGCTGGCTCACTTCGTAGAACACATGCTATTCAATGGCACTAAAAAATTTCCTAAAAACGAGATTGTCAGTTATTTGCAATCTATTGGTGTACAATTTGGAGGGGATTTGAACGCTTACACCAGTTTTGATGAAACCGTTTATATTTTACCTGTTCCCACCGATAAACCCGAACTTGTAGATAAAGGTTTGGAAATTTTGCGTGAATGGGCAAGTGAAGCCACTTTTGACCCCGCTGAAATTGATAAGGAAAGAGGAGTGGTATTGGAAGAATGGAGACTCGGACGCGGTGCCGAACAACGTATGCAAGATAAGCAATTCCCTATCATTCTAAAAGGTTCGCAATATGCGAAGCGTTTGCCAATAGGTACTGAAAAAGTATTACGAAACTTCAAGCATAAAGAAGCCATCAATTTTTACAGAGACTGGTACCGTCCTAATCTAATGGCAGTAATAGCCGTAGGAGACATTGATGTCAATGCTATGGAGGAAAAAATTAAAAAGCTATTTAGCGAATTGAAAAATCCTGCCAAAGAAAAACCTCGTACTACTTTTCCTGTTCCTGACCATAAAGAAACCTTAATTACCATTGCCTCTGACAAGGAAGCCGCTTTTCCGAGCGTAGGCATTATTTACAAAAAAAATCCTCGTGAAATTAAAACTGAACAAGATTATTTTGAAAAGCTCAAAATGGACGTTTTCTCGGGCATGCTCAATGAACGTTTTGATGAAATTCGCCTCTCGGCTAATCCACCATTTTCTTTTGCAGGAGCTTACTATGGAGATTATGTCCGAACCAAAGATGCATTTTCTTTGAATGCTAACACTGACGAAAAAAATCTACTCAACGCTTTACGAGTACTGCTCACCGAAGCTAAACGCTTAGAAAAACACGGCTTTGTGCAACAGGAATTAGACCTCTACAAAAAGAAATACATGGCTAATTTAGAAAAACGCTACAACGACCGTGATAAAACTGAATCTGGCACAATTGTGTGGAGTTATGTAAGTCATTTCTTGGAAGGCAAACCCGCTCCAGGGATTGAATACGACTACGATTTTGCCAAAAAATATTTGGATAAAATCAAATTGGAAGATTTGAATGGTATCATCAAGAACTTGATAAGCAAGGAGAATTGTGTTATTGCTATTCAATCTCCTGAAAAAGAAGGTTTCAAGATACCTACTGAAAACGATGTAAAAGCTATTTTAGCAGAGGTTGAACAAGCCGATGTGAAACCCTATGAAGCTAAAAAAATTGCTCAATCCCTTTCCGAAGGCATAAAAATTACCCCAGGCAAAATCGTAAGCGAAAAGAAATTAGAAAAAATTGGAGTTACCGAACTCACTCTTTCTAATGGTGCCAAAGTTATTCTCAAACCTACTGATTTCAAAAATGATGAAATAATTATTTCGGCATTTAGCAATGGTGGTACTTCACTTGCTAGCGACCAAGATGTACATTCTGCTAACTACATTGCAGGCGTAATTGCTGAAAGTGGTATCAATAACCTTTCTCAAACCGATATGAAAAAAGTAATGGCAGGCAAAAATGTACGTATCAACCCTTATATTAACGATTTGCAGGAAGGTTTGAATGGTAGTACCACCCCAAAAGATTTGGAAACTGCTTTGGAACTTATCCATTTGTATTTTGTAGCCCCTCGCCAAGATGAAGAAGCTTTTAAGTCTAAAATGCAAAGAGATAAAGCATTTCTAGGAAATTTGCTTTCTAATCCACAATTTTACTTCTTCTCCGAGCTTTCCAAAATTTTATCTAACAATCACCCTCGTACTATCGGCTTTATTCCTGAATTTGATAAAATCAATTATCAAAAAGGTTTTAGTTTCTACAAAGACCGCTTCGCTGATGCCTCTGATTTTACCTTCATTTTGGTAGGAGCGTTCAAAGTAGAGGAAATTAAGCCTTTGTTGGAAAAGTATTTAGCTTCTTTGCCTAATACAGGTAGAAAAGAAAACTGGAAAGATAACGGAGTACGTCCTCCCAAAGGAATGTTAGATAAGACCATTTTCAAAGGTTCAGACCCTAAAAGTTTTGTACAAATTGTATTCGCAGGCGATGACAATAGCCCTTATGATTTCAAAAATTCTTTTGCTCTCACCACTTTGTCTGACCTTTTAGACATTAAACTTGTAGAGAAAATTCGTGAAGAAAGTTCAGGAGCATACACCGTGGGATCTAGTGGCAATTTGAGTAAGTATCCTCGCACTTCTTACTTTTTCAATATCAGTTTCCCTTGCGACCCCAAACGAGTAGATGAACTCACAAAACAGGCTTTGGAAGAGGTTGAAAAAATACAAAAAGGCAATATTGACGAAAAAGACCTTGAAAAAGTCAAAGAACAACGCAAACGCCAAATGGAAGTGGATATTAAAACTAATCGTTACTGGGCAAATACGTTGCAAAATTACTATTTCAATGGTAATAACCCCGAAATGATTGCCGACTGGGAAAGCCGTTTGGCTTGGATTACCAAAGACCTGATGCAAAATACTGCTAAAAAATATCTCAATACAAAAGAATACATCCGTGTAGTCCTTAAACCTGAAGAGAAAAAGTAGCATTTTGTCGAGTAAAAGCGTGCTTTCATCTAAAATGTTATGAAAATTGTTTTCGAACAAGATTATTTTCGTAGAAAAATAGTTTTAGTGGTGTTTTTAGCAACGAAGGTTGCATGAAAACGACAAGGTCATTGATCTTGTCGTTTCTGTTTTTTATTTTTGCATAGTAGGTAAATACTTTTCCAAAATTTTTACCAAACTTTCTAAACCTTTCTGGTCGGTTTCAGAGAAATCGTTAAGGCGGTCGCTATCAATATCCAAAACACCTACTACTTTGTCTGCTTCAAATATAGGTACCACAATTTCGGATTTAGAAAGCGAACTGCAAGCAATGTGTCCGGGAAACTCCTCCACATTAGGTACAAGAATAGTTTGAGCCTTTTGCCAAGCTGTTCCGCAAACTCCTTTACCCCACCCTATACGCGTACACGCAAGTGTTCCTTGAAAAGGAGCAAGCACCAACTCATCATTTTTTACCCAATAAAAACCTATCCAAAAAAATCCCAAAGCCTCTTTCAGAACCGCAACGAAATTAGCCAAATTAGCTACTAAATCTTTTTCTTGGGCAATGATTGCCTCTACTTGTGGAAGTAAAGCCTCATAAATTTCAGCTCGGTTTTGCGTTTGAGGAATAAATAACGTTTCAGCCATAAATTTTTACATAAAATTTTATGCAAATATACCATTCCATTTCAAAACAAAGGCACACATTTTGTATTTTTGAGAAAAAAACACAGCTATGCGTTCTGAACTTTCAGCGAAAGCTCATGAGGTTTTGAAAAAATATTGGGGATACTCGCAATTCAGACCTTTGCAAGAAGATATTATTCTTTCGGTATTGGAGGGTAACGATACATTAGCTCTTTTGCCCACAGGCGGCGGGAAATCTATTTGTTTTCAAGTGCCTGCTATGTGTTTGGAAGGCATTTGTATTGTAGTTTCGCCCCTGATTGCTCTCATGAAAGACCAAGTAGAAAACTTACGCAAAAAAGGGATTGCGGCTTTCGCTATTTTTGCAGGCATGAGTCGCCGTGAAATTGATATTATCCTTGACCATTGTGTTTTTGGCAAAGTAAAGTTCCTGTATGTTTCCCCTGAACGCTTGCAAACCGATATTTTCCGTGAGCGTCTGAAAAAAATGCAAGTCGGACTGCTCGCCATAGACGAAGCCCACTGCATTTCGCAATGGGGTTATGATTTTCGCCCTCCTTACCTGCAAATTGCTGAAATTCGTAATCTCTTGCCCGATGTACCTTGTATAGCTCTCACTGCAACTGCTACCGAAATTGTAAAAGGAGATATTCAAGAAAAATTGCATTTCAAGCCCAATAGAAAGGTTTTTCAGAAAAGTTTTGCTCGGGCAAATCTTTCTTATTCGTGCTTTTACGAGGAAAACAAATTACAAAAATTACTTCAAATTCTGCAAAATGTGCAGGGTTCGGCAGTAGTATATGCAGGCTCGCGTAGGCGAGTGCAAGAAATTGCCCAAGTGTTAGCTCAACACAAAATCAGTGCCGATTTTTATCATGCAGGGCTCTCTAATGAAGAACGTAACCGCAAACAAGAACTTTGGATAAAAAATAAAATTCGGGTCATTGTTGCCACTAATGCCTTTGGTATGGGCATTGACAAGCCTGATGTAAGAGTAGTAGTACACTGGGAATTACCAAGCTCTTTGGAAGCCTATTATCAAGAAGCAGGTAGGGCAGGCAGAGATGAAAAAAAAGCTTATGCAGTGGCTTTGTATGATAAAAATGACATTGATAACTTACAAATTCAAGTTTTGAAATCTTATCCGCCGCCTGTTACCATTCGGAATGTGTATCAAATGCTTGCTAATTATTATCAGTTGGCAGTGGGTAGCGGCTATATGGCAAGTTTTGACTTTGATTTCAATGATTTTATCAAAACTTTCAATTTAGATGCCAATGATGCTCATTTTTCATTAAAAATTTTGTGCGATGAAAATGTTATACAATTAAGTGAGGCATATTTTAGTCCTTCCAAGTTGCTTTTTTTGCTAAACAACAACGATTTATACGCTTTTCAGATAGCTAATAAAACCGTTGAGCCTATTATTCAGTTACTTTTGCGAATGTATGGAGGAGAATTACTGACACATTTTTGTAAAATCTCCGAACAAGCCATTGCTCAAAAGGCAGGTACAAGTGTAGAAAACGTAGTAAAAACACTTGAAAATCTGGAAAAAATGCGAGTGCTAATTTATGAGAAACAAAAAGATAAACCTCAAATTACTTTTCTTACGCCTCGTCAGAATGCTGAAAATTTGGAATTAAATTGGCAAAGAATCAATCAAAGAAAGGAAAGAGACTTACGTAAAGCCAAAGCGGTAGTTCATTACGTTCAACATGAAAGTCGTTGCCGAACTCAACTGCTATTGGAATATTTTGGAGAAATTTCTTACGAACCTTGTGGAATTTGCGACATTTGTCTGAAAAAGAAAAAAGAAAAACGTTTAAGCGAACATTATTACGAGATTTACCGAGAGAAAATCCTCAAAGCCCTTGAATTTCAAAATCTTACTATTGAAGAACTTATTCTTACCATTCAGCCACGTACCCGAGAGGCACTAGTGGAGGCTTTACAGAAAATCATTGAAGTTGGCGAAGTAGAAATGACCGATAATTACAAACTAAAACGTGTTTCTTAAACTCTGAAAAAATATGAAAATTGCTCAAATCACCGACTTACACCTAACTGCTAATAAGCAACTAACTCCTGACGGCATTGATGTATGGGGAAATTTACGTTGGGCTTTGGAGACAAGCAGAGGCTTATGTGCTGATTTTTTAGTTGTTACAGGAGATATTTGTTTGGAAAAAGGAGAAGAAGCTATTTATCAAGAATTTAAGGAACTCATAGATAGCTACGGTATTCCTTATCGTCTTATTCCGGGCAATCATGACTCCCCTGAAATGATAGCCAAAATTTGGAATTATCCGTTGTATAGAATACCTATGCCTCATACATTTGAATTTCAAAGTTCTGTTTTAGTACCTGCCATTTTGCACTATCCTGAATGTATGTTGTATTTTTGGGATAGTACATACGCTTCTATAAATTTGAGTTGGTTTCACGGACTACACTCACAGAAATTGAACTTGATTTTTGTGCATCACCCTATTTTGAGGGGGGCTTCTAAATTTATGGATACCTACTATCCGCTTCAAAATCTATCTGAAATTTATTCCAAACAATCGTTATGTACCGAAAAAACCTATTTCTTTCACGGACATTATCATTGTGAGGCATATCTACAAGAAGATAACTTCAAGATTTTTATCACTCCTTCGCTTTATTACCAAATTGATACGCATTCAGAAAAACTAAACAAAGACTTTTCCCAAATAGGTTTTCGCTGGATTGAAGTAAAAAATGATAAAGTGATTAGCCAAGTTGTTTGGAAAGTAATGCGATAAGCCTGAAAGTTTTTTGTACCATATTTTCCAAAATTTCACCGAGAAAAAATAGCATTTCGCCGAAAATGGTGTATAAAAACATTTACATTTTTATATTTTAACGTATAAAAGGTAGCACTAACAAAAATATGGTTATGAACAGGTTTTCAATCACTCTTCTATTAGTTTCTTTTTTTGTGTTCTGCTCAAAAAGCTATGCTCAAGTAGTCAATGGCTATGCGAGAGTAACAAATATAGCAGGTAATCAAGTTACCATTTCAACAGCGGCAGGTGAAATTAACGAAACTGCTGATACCTTTGACAATGGCGATTTGATTATTATCATGCAAATGCAAGACAACGTTATTGGCTCTACTGCTAATAACGCAACTTTTGGTAATTTAGGAAGCATACAATCTGCGGGTTTGTACGAAGTAAGACAGATAGTTTCTCAGGTGTCAGGTCCGCCTCGTGTGCTAACTTTGGATGCCGCTCCCAGCAATACCTATAATTTAGGTGCAAATAGTTCTGTACAAGTAATTACTTTTCGCCGTTTTGGTAGCCCGAACTATACTTCTACCAGCAATATGAGTGCCTTGGCTTGGAATGGTAATATTGGTGGGGTGCTAGCTATTGATGTACCAGGTATTTTCACACTTGCTCATAATCTCTCCGCCGATGGTGCAGGATTTAGAGGAGGAGGAAATGATGTTAATAATGTTGCAGGCTGCGATGCAGCAACTTACTTTTCAGCAACAGGTGGAGACTATGCTCCCAAAGGTGAGGGAATATACCGAAATACAAATCCTAATTATGCGGCAGCACGTGGAAAAATTCTCAACGGAGGTGGTGGAGGAAATACGCATAATGGAGGTGGTGGCGGCGGTAGTAATTTTAGTGCTGGCGGTACAGGAGGCCCAGGTTGGGGCGGAAGTTCCACAACTCCTTGTTCTCCTGGTGTTGGTGGTATAGGAGGAGTCGGTTTGAATGCTCATATCAATATCAATAGAGTTTTTATGGGTGGCGGTGGCGGAACTGGTGAAAGAAATAATAATCTCACGACTAATGGTGGTAATGGGGGAGGTATTATTATTATAAGAGCCGCTACTCTGCAAACTACGGGAGTTTGTGGCACACCTTTATCCATTACTGCCAATGGACTTGCAGGTGCCTCACCTACTAGTGATGGTGCTGGTGGCGGTGGTGGTGGCGGCTCTATTATTTTCATTGTGGATAATTGGAATGTAAGCCCAACTTGTACCATAAATGTCAGAGCTAACGGAGGAAATGGAGGAAATGTTAATCATTCTGCTATCCACGGCGGTGGCGGTGGTGGGGGGCAAGGGGTAATCTTCTATACTACTCCTGCTCCTGCCAATGTTTCTAATATAACTTCGCAAGGACAAGGTGGCTGCAATAGAAACCCTTGTGATAGCAGAGCTGATGATGGGGAAAATATAGGCACTAATGTATTTTTCAACTCCTCAACTCCTTTACCTGTGGATTTGCTTAACTTTTCTGCTAAAGCTATTGCTCACAGATCTGCTAAAATAGAATGGCTTATCGCGAATACCATAAATGTGGAAAAATTTATTTTAGAGCGTTCGGTGGATATGCTCAATTGGCAACCTATTCATATGCAAAAATGGAATAATGAAAATTATTATAGCTATATTGATGATGAAATTGCCATCAATATTGTGTATTATCGTCTTAAAGTGGTTGATAAAGATAACTCTTTCAAATACTCCCGTGTTGTAAGTGTGAAATTTGGAGAAAGAAGTAATTTGTTCATTTATCCCAATCCTGCCAGTGATAAGATTTTCATAGAAGCAGGTGAAGAAATTGAAAAAATTATTTTGCAAGATTTGAAAGGTAATGATTTGCCGGTAGATGTAGTAAGTGAAAATCAAAGAAAAGTCATAGACATAAGTAAATTGGCAAAGGGGTTGTATATGATTCAAGTAAAAACAAGTAAAAATACTTGGGTAGAGAAAATTGTGGTACAAAGATGATTTGTGTTACTGCTCCGAAAAAAACTTTTTAGCTTAAATTTCTATTTTGAAAGATAGACTGATATTGAAGTTGTTTAGGATTTGTTTTTGGGTCATTCTACTTATGAAAATGGATGAAAATTTAAGTTTTTGATTATAAGTATTTTACAATCCTAAACAACTTCATCTTAAAAAAACAACTCTAACGCAACCTTATTCTTTGTCCAGGTCTTAATTTGGTATTCAAGGGAATACGATTAACTACAGCTAAATAATTCACGTGTAAGCCATATTTTTTGGCAATACTTTGCAAGGTTTCTCCTGCTTTTACTATGTGGAAATACTCATGCCTTACTTGGGTATTGATATGCCTAAAATGAGCAGGAGTAAGGGAAAAGTATTTAGAACGCACAAAAGGTACATCAGATTTTGGATTGACTTCAAAAATATGCAAGGGATTGAAAGCATTGCCCGCATACAAAACCTCTAAATGCAGATGCGGCCCCGTACTCCACCCCGTAGAACCACCTAAGCCAATCAATTCTCCTGCCTTTACAACCTGCCCGACTCTTACGCTTATTTTGCTCATGTGGGCGTAGAGGGTTTCTAATCCGTTGGCGTGGCGAACAACCACATGAAACCCATAACCATAGCCTGCGGTAGCTATTCGTACAATACCATCAAAAATGCTGTAAATAGGCGTACCTATGCGTAAATTGAGATCTATTCCCTGGTGCATACGTCCCCAACGATAACCAAAAGGAGAAGTTAGTAGGAGTTCATCAAGAGGTTTTGACCAGTACTGCCCCTTCACTTCATCGTACAACGTAAGATGAATAGTATCTTTGAAATAAGAAGCGTCGCGTCGATACGGATTGATATGTGCTGAACTCCAAATTTTGTAGTATTCGGCAGATTTCACCCAAACACAATCTATTTGCAGATATTCCGAAACTTTTACTACTGAAACAGTAGCAGTGTCATCATCAAAAAATGGTTCGGCAGGTGGTACTGGCTCGCGTACAGGATTGAACGGAATAGGCTCCCTCTGAAAAGTATCCAAAGGAATAAGATTAGTAGGTTTGCGTGTAGTATCTTTGGCAACTTGCTGTGTTTTCTGTTTTGGATTCTGATTGCGAATTTGAAGTTTATTCTGCTTATATTTTTGTTCTTTTTTAGGGGGTTGAGCGAAAAGCAAAGCTGTTAGGCACAAAAAAATAAATGTAGTTATCCAACGCATCATTCAATTTTTTTGGTGTTTTGCGGCAAAGATAAGAAAAAAGAGGAAAGATTGTTTAGAAACTTTCTAAATAAAGAAAAAACTTGCGAAAATCTTTTCCGAACTGCATTTTTTTGTAGATTTGTTTGTTTAATTCGTATAATCCCAAAAATACAATTTGCTATGGCTTTTGATTTTGACATGATTAAATCGGTGTATGCACGCATGCCTGAGCGTATAGCGGCGGCTCGTAAGGTGCTTGGTCGTCCTATGACGTTGGCAGAAAAAATTTTGTATGCTCATCTTTACGAAAACCCTGTCAAGCAAGTTTTTGAGCGTGGTAAGTCTTATGTAGATTTTGCCCCCGACCGTGTAGCTATGCAAGATGCCACTGCTCAAATGGCTCTTTTGCAATTCATGACCGCAGGTAGAGACAAAGTGGCTGTTCCTTCTACGGTTCATTGCGACCACCTCATTCAAGCAAGGGTAGGTGCCAAAGAAGATTTAGCCGAAGCAATGGGCAAAAACAAAGAAGTGTATGATTTTCTTGCGTCTGTTTCTAACAAATATGGTATAGGTTTTTGGAAACCAGGAGCAGGTATTATTCACCAAGTTGTACTTGAAAATTATGCTTTTCCTGGTGGAATGATGATAGGTACAGACTCGCACACACCTAACGCAGGAGGTTTAGGTATGATTGCTATTGGAGTAGGAGGTGCTGATGCTGTTGATGTAATGGCAGGCATGCCTTGGGAACTAAAAATGCCTAAACTCATAGGTGTAAAACTTACAGGTAAAATGAGTGGCTGGACTTCTGCTAAGGACGTAATTTTGAAAGTGGCAGGTATTCTAACTGTAAAAGGTGGTACAGATGCAATCATAGAGTATTTTGGAGAAGGGGCAGAAACACTTTCTTGCACAGGAAAGGGTACTATTTGCAACATGGGAGCAGAAGTTGGGGCTACCACCTCTATTTTTGCCTATGACGATAAAATGAAAGCATATTTGGAAGCTACAGGCAGAGCAGATGTTGCCGCAGAAGCCGAAAAAGTAAAAGAGCATCTTCGCCCTGACCCCGAAGTGTATGCTAATCCTGAGAAATTCTATGACCAAATCATAGAAATCAACCTTTCTGAACTTGAACCACATATCAACGGACCCTTTACACCTGATTTAGCTTGGCCGCTTTCAAAATTTTCGCAAGCCGTCAAAGAAAACAACTGGCCTGCAAGATTGGAAGTAGGATTGATTGGGTCTTGTACTAACTCTTCTTATGAAGACCTTACTCGTGCCGCTTCGGTTGCCAAGCAAGCCGTAGATAAAAAACTCAAAGTAAGAGCTGAATTTACCATTACTCCTGGCTCTGAACAGGTGCGTTATACTGCTGAAAGAGATGGGCTTTTGGATGTCTTTGATAAAATTGGTGGAAAAGTACTGGCTAATGCATGCGGACCCTGCATTGGGCAATGGTCAAGACATATTGATGACCCTAATCGCAAAAATTCTATTATTACGTCTTTCAACCGAAATTTCAAGGCTCGTAACGACGGCTATGCCTCCACACACGCTTTTGTAGCTTCCCCTGAAATCGTTACGGCTTTTGCTATTGCGGGAGATTTAACTTTTAATCCTATTACTGATACACTTACCAACGAAAATGGCGAACAAGTAAAACTTGACGAACCTCAAGGTATGGAACTTCCTCCCAAAGGCTTTGCCGTAGAAGATGCAGGCTACGTACCTCCTGCCGAAGATGGCAGCAAAGTAGAAGTGATAGTTTCTCCTACTTCTGAAAGATTGCAGCTACTTCAACCTTTTCCTGCTTGGGAAGGTACAGACCTAAAAGGTTTGAAATTACTTATCAAAGTTAAAGGAAAATGTACCACCGACCATATCTCTATGGCAGGACCTTGGCTCAAATATCGTGGGCATTTGGATAACATCTCCAACAATTTGCTCATTGGTGCGGTAAATGCGTTCAATGGCGAAACTAACAAAGTAAAAAATCAACTTACAGGGCAATACGATGAAGTTCCCAAAGTTCAAAGAGCCTATAAAGCCGCTGGTATTGGTTCTATAGTAGTAGGTGATGAAAATTATGGAGAGGGTTCTTCACGCGAGCATGCGGCTATGGAGCCTCGTCATTTGGGTGTAAGGGCTATTTTAGTGAAATCTTTTGCACGTATCCACGAAACTAACCTCAAAAAACAAGGTATGCTTGCCCTTACTTTTGAAAACCCCGCTGATTATGATAAAATTCAAGAAGACGATACCATTGATATTCTTGGGCTAACTACCTTTACCGAAGGCGTACCTCTTACAATAGTGCTTCATCACAAAGACGGTAGCAAAGAGGAAATCAAAGCCAAACACAGCTACAACGCCCAACAAATTGAATGGTTCAAAGCGGGTTCAGCCCTGAACTTGATGGGTAAAAAATAAAACCTGCTTACAAGCCTTACAGATGTCAAAGTCTGTAAGGCTTTTGTTTGTAATAAATAAAATTTTATTTGCCAGCGAGTTTTTCATTCATTCGTCATTACGCTGAATAGCTCCTTGTAAATGAATAGCTCCTTGTACTACTATCTTGGTATTTTGTGGCAAGTCTTTTGAAAACTCTATGGCTACCCATTCAGACTCGTTTTTTCTAACTTTTACAGGGAACTGATAAAACTTTTTTTGGTCGGTAGTGTAAAAAATGAAACTCTCTTCACCTTCTTGGGTTATTGCTCCTTCGGGTACTGCCCACCACTCTGAACCTCCTATAGATATGCGGGCATTTACATACATGCCTGGCAAAAAAGGCTTATCCTTTTCCTCAAAATGTACATGCACATTTACGGTTTTGTTTTGAGTATCAAAATTTTGCCCTATCAAAAACACTTCACCCTCAAAAATCTCTGCCCCTAAATTAGGAATCTGGAAATATACTTTTTGACCTTTCCGAATTTTTGTGATGTCTTTTTCAAAGACTTGTAACTCAATATGCAAATGCTTTTTACTTACTATTTCAAAAAGTGTTGTTTCTGCGAGTACATTTTGTCCTTGTGCGGCACTTACACTCTTCACATAGCCACTTATCGGAGAAGTTACTACAAATGTAGAACTAATCTGACTTGGCTGTAAAGCATAGGGATTGATACCTATAAATTGTAATTGCTTTTCTAAACTTGCCAAACGGATTTTAGCGGCTTGCAAGTCTGTACTGGTTTTTTGTAAATTCTTTTTTACTCCTGCTTCCGACTCGTCCAAACGACTTTGGCGAGTAAATTCCTGCTCCAAAAAACTGATTTGATTTTTGGTAGCTAAATATTCTTCTTGCAGAGCTATCAGGCGTGGAGTTTCCAATATAGCTAAAACCTGCCCTTTTTGAACAAAATCACCAATCAACAAATCACACTTCTTGATAAATCCTTCCATTTTTGCAGTAATTACTGCTCTATTTTCAGGAGGCACATCTATGATGCCATTCGCTAAAACAAATTCTTCTATTTTTCGCTTTTCCAAGTTACCCAACACAATGCCCATAGTTTGCATCTGCTTTGAGTTTATCTCTATTGAAGCAAGTTCCGAAGGGTTACTTGCGGTAGGTAAATCGTTTTGCTGTTTTTGGCACGCTACTATTGCCCCAAGAACTATTACGAATATTTTTAAGTTTTGCATAAAATCTAAAATTTTAGTTTCACAAATTTTCTATTGGAGAAGTTCCCACTGCAAAAGAGTAAGATTATAGTTTTCCAATGCTTCTAAATAGTTTAACCGAATTTTCCAAGCCTGTTCAGTAGTTTGCACGAAAGTAGTATAATCAATTTCACCAACTCGCATCATAGCTTCTGCTTTTTCCAAAATAATTGATGCCTGTTTGAGAGCTGTTTGTTCGTGGAAAGTGAGCCAAGTCAAATTCTGTTGTAACTTGCTCCATAAGATTTTTCGTTGTTGGTTCTGCACTTGCTTTTGGTATTCATACTGCATTTGTGATAAATATTCTTTGGTTTTGGCAGCTTGAATACTTTTTTGATAAAATTTTGAAACAATCGGCAGAGCTATTCCTACCTGAAAAACTTGGGCAAGCGGCTTGCCTTCTACGGACATCGTGTAATATCCTACTCTGAAATCGGGCAGACGCTGCACCTCTGCAATTTTGCGTTCTTGGGTAGCTATATTTTTTTGCTCTTGCCAAAGTTTCAAAAAAACATTTTCCTGACTCAAAGCAAGTGTATCAGGCAAAGGTAATTTCCGTATTAAATTAGTATCCAAAAAAAAGCGTTCTGCTCTGCCTAATCGTAAAGCCAGTTGGTTTTGCAAGATTTCTTTTTCCTTTTCTAGAAATTCTTGGTTTTGCTTGGCTTCTTGCAAAAAAGTTTCGGCACTGGTTTTTTCTAAAATATGTGTTTCCCCTTCCTGCCACTTGCGAGTAGCCACTTTTAGCAATTTTTCATATAGCCTAATTTTAGCTTGCCAAATTTCTATTCGCTTGCACACAAAAAAGTGCTGATAAAAAATACTTTTAATTTCATTGGTAAGAATTTTTTCCTGCAAAGCATAGTCTTGTTGAGCTAAATTGATACGACTTTGCCAAAATTCGCTCTGCACCCGATATAGTTTAGGTGAGGCAAAACTTTGAGAAATTTGTAAAGAAAAATCCGTATTTTCTATAACATTGATTTGCCCATATTGTCCTTCCAAAGCCATTTTAGGAAGTTGAAAAGCTGTTTTTTGTAGTTGGCTCTGATACAGAATTTCTGTTTTTTTACTTTGTAGTAATAGGTTCTGATTTTTAGCTATTTGTAGAGCCTCTTCCAAAGTAATGGTTTGAGCTTGAACTTGAACCAATGACATTCCCAACAAAATCAATAATATTGCTATTGTTGTGGCTTTTGATGGCTTGAAAGATTTTTCAGAAAAATAATATAAAATAGGTAGCACCACAAGAGTTAGAAATGTTGCCGAAATCAATCCGCCAATTACTACGGTGGCTAATGGCTTTTGGACCTCCGCCCCTGCCGAAGTAGAAAGAGCCATAGGAGCAAAACCTAAACTTGCCACCGAAGCAGTCATGAGTACAGGTCTTAAACGAACTAAAACCCCTTGCAATATTCTACGGTGCAGGTTTTTTATTCCTTCTTTGGCTAACTGATTAAAATACGCAATTAGCACTATTCCATTCAATACAGCTACTCCAAATAAAGCAATAAAACCTACTCCCGCCGAGATACTAAAAGGCATGCCCCTCACCCACAAGGCTACTATACCTCCTATGGCTGAAAGAGGTATCGCTGTAAAAATAAGAATAGCTTGCTTGAAGGAGTGAAAAGTGAAGTACAACAGCATAAAAATCATACCCAGAGCAATCGGAACAGCTATCATGAGTCTTTGTTTTCCTTTTTCTAAATTTTCAAATTGCCCCCCAAACTCTACAAAATAGCCTGCAGGTAAGCGAATTTGTTTTTTCTCAAAAATGCCTTGTATGTCTTTGACAACACTTTCTACATCGCGTCCGCGAACATTTATCCCAATGACGATACGTCTTTTAGTATTTTCACGGGAAATCTGTACGGGAGCTGGCTGATAGCTAATTTGAGCAACTTCCTCCAAACGCACCTGATTACCTTGTGCTGTGCGTACATATAGGTTTTTGAGATTTTCAAGATGATTGCGTTGAGTGGTATCCAAACGGATTACTACCTCAAAACGTTTTTCACCTTCAAAAACTACGCCTGCTACTTCACCTGCAAAGGCTGTTCTTACCGCCCGATTGAGCGTTTGTACATCTAAACTATATTGAGCCATTTTATTCCTATTGTAATGTATCATTATTTGAGGCAAGCCCAAAACTTGCTCTATTTTTATGTCTGCCACACCATCAATTTTTCGGATTTTTTGGGCAGCTTGTTCAGCTTTTTGGGCAAGTAAGGCTAAATTATCGCCATAGATTTTAATAGCAATATCCGATTTTACGCCTGTCATCAGTTCATTGAAACGCATCTGAATAGGCTGCTGAAACTCAAAATTTACTCCTACAAAATGCTCTTGCAAGGCTTTTTCCATTTTTTCAGCAAGTTCAGCTTTGCTGGAAGCAGTTTTCCATTCGGATTTATCTTTCAGAATAACCATTAGGTCGTTGGCTTCAATGGGCATAGGGTCGGTAGGAATTTCAGAAGAGCCAATTTTAGAAACACAAGTTTTTACTTCGGGAAATTGTAAAAGTACTTTTTCCATTTCCGTAGAAATACGGATAGTTTCTGAAAGAGAAACGCCTGTTTTCAGCCTAACTTCAATAGCAAAGTCGCCTTCATCAAGTTGCGGAATAAACTCCCCTCCCAAATTTGTAAAAATCAACAAGGCTATTACAAAAAGTCCTAAGGTTGCTCCTAAAATTTGCATTTTTCTTCGCAAAGCCCATAGCATTAGAGGTTTGTAAAACCGATTTATCTGTGCCATCATTTTATCAGAAAAATTAGGTTGAGTGTGAATTTTCTTGCTTAACCCCCAAGCTGACATCATAGGGACGTATGTAAGTGAAAGCAAAAAAGCTCCTAAAATCGCAAAACTCACCGCTTGTGCCATAGGCTTAAACATTTTCCCTTCTATGCCCGAAAGCGACCAGATAGGTAAATACACCATTAGAATAATAATTTCACCAAAAGCCGCCGACTGCCGAATACGCTTAGAGGCTACAAAAACCTGCTCGTCCATAGTTTTCTGAGAAATTTGCGAATATTCGGAATTGAGCAATGCTTTATTATGAAGATAATGCAAAATGGCTTCTACAATAATAACCGCTCCATCTACAATTAGCCCAAAATCAATCGCTCCCAAACTCATCAGATTAGCAGAAACCCCTAACAAATTCATCATTGTAAGCGTAAAAAGCAAAGAAAGCGGAATAACACTGGCAACAATAAGCCCTGCTCGTAGATTGCCCAAAAATAAAATCAAAACAAAAACTACTATCAACCCACCCAAAGCCAAATTTTCAGAAACGGTAAATATTGCTTTATTCACCAATAGAGTTCTATCTAAAAATGGCTCAATCACCAACCCTTCGGGTAAAGTTTTCTGAATTTCAGCGATACGTTGCTTGACACGCTCAATAACTTGTGCAGAATTAGCTCCTTTAAGCATCATGACAATCCCACCAACTACCTCGCCTTTCCCATCTTGTGTCATAGCTCCGTAGCGAATAGCACTTCCCAAACGTACTTTACCTACATCACGCACCAAAACAGGCATACCATTGGGCATGGTTTTGATAGGTGTTTGCTCAATATCTTGTAAAGTTTTTACCAGCCCCTCAGCACGAATAAAATAAGCTTTTCCTTGATGTTCAATATAACTCCCCCCCGTGTTCTCGTTGTTGCGATGCATCGCTTCAAAGACTTCTGAGATAGTTAGGTCGTAAGCTCGTAGTTTTTCAACTTCCAGAGCTACTTCGTATTGTTTTACTTTCCCCCCAAAGCTATTCACCTCCACAACTCCCTCTATACCTGCCAATCTTCGTCTAATAATCCAATCTTGAATAGTTCGCAAATCTTGGGCATTGTAACGCTTTTCATATCCTTTCAGAGGACGAATGACATATTGATAAATCTCTCCCAAACCCGTAGAAACAGGAGCCAGATAAGGTTGCCCCATAGTAAGAGGAATATCTTTTTCGGCAAGTTTAATTTTTTCATTTACTAATTGCCGAGCCAAGTAAATATCCATCTCGTCAGCGAAAACAATCGTAATAACCGAAAGTCCAAAACGAGAAATGGAACGTATTTCTTCTACATTTTGCAGATTGGCAAAAGCAATTTCTAATGGAGCAGTAATAAACTGCTCTACTTCTTGGGCTGAAAACTGTGGAGCAGGAGTTATCACCTGCACCTGATTGTTGGTAATATCAGGAACAGCATCTATGGGAATTTGTGTAAGAGCATATATTCCCGATATAATCAAAAACAAAATAGCGATTGCCACAATAATTTTATTACGGATAGAAAATCCGATAACAGCATCTAACATAGTTCTAACGAATTAAAAACCTAACTTAAAAACTGATTTTCAAAATGATAAGACCTTTCATCTACAAGGCGATGAAAACAAATAATACAATAAAGTGATTTAAGTTAGGGGCGGGGCGGCTGAAAATTCTCGTCTATGAACTGAAAACAATAAAGAGAAGGTAAATCAAAATAATTTTTTTCAATAGGTAAGGAAAGAAAACAAGGTAAAAACTCAAGATTACTAACAGGCAAAATGGCTACATGGCTACATTCGGCATGAGAATGATGAAAAGGAAGGTTTCTATGTTTGTGGTCTTGTTTTTGATGTTCAGTTTGGGTGTAATGCAACCAAAGAAAATGCCAAAAACTAATATTTTCTTGTTGGGTATGCTCTTGAAAATGGGAAATTAAACTACCAATATCGGCAAGGTAATCTGTATCAGCCTTTGGGAAAAAGCCAGTTAGGGTTATCCAAACTGCAAATAATATGCTTGCCAAACGTTTCATATGCCGTAAAAATGTTGGAAAAAATGTTTAGAAACAAAATAAATTAACAAGAATATCTTTTTTGGTAAAGCAAATAACTTTGAGTAACTTTGTCTTGCCAAATTTTCAGCTATGCAAGATGTGATTCGTCTTTTGCCTGATTCGCTTGCCAATCAGATTGCCGCAGGCGAGGTAGTACAAAGACCTGCTTCGGTAGTTAAGGAACTTTTAGAAAATTCCATTGACGCAGGGGCAAGTCAAATCCAACTTATTATCAAAGATGCAGGCAAAACGCTTATCCAAGTCATAGATGATGGCATAGGTATGTCGGAAACTGATGCCCGCATGAGTTTTGAACGGCACGCTACCTCTAAAATCAGAACCCAAGAAGATTTATTTCGCATCATGACAATGGGCTTTCGGGGTGAGGCTTTGGCATCTATCGCCGCTGTGGCACAAGTAGAAATGCGTACCCGCCGAGAAATTGATGATATTGGCACACAAATAATTATTGAAGGAAGTGAGCTTAAAAGTCAAAACAAAATCAACTGTCCCAAAGGTACTTCCATTGCCGTGAAAAATTTATTTTTCAATGTGCCTGCTCGCCGTAATTTTCTGAAATCTAATCCCATAGAAACCAAACACATCATTGAAGAATTTCAACGTGTAGCTCTTGCTTTTCCTGAAATTTCCTTCAAAATGTACCACAATGAAGAAGAAATCTACAATCTGCCCAAAGGCAAATTAGCTCAAAGGATTGTGGGAATTTTTGGTAAAAATTATCGCGAAGGTCTGATTCCTTGTCAAGAAGATACTCCTTTGCTCAAAATTAAAGGTTACATTGGCAAACCCGAACTTGCTAAAAAAACACGTGGAGAGCAGTTTTTCTTTGTGAATAATCGTTTTATCAAACATGCTTATTTACACCATGCCGTTATGACTTGTTACCAAGACCTTTTGCCCAAAGAACATACTCCTTTTTATGCTTTATTTTTAGAAATTGAGCCGCAACACATTGATATAAATGTTCATCCCACCAAAACCGAAATTAAATTTGATGATGAAAAAACAATTTATGCCATTTTGCAGGCAACCGTGAGAAAGGCTTTGGCTTCCGTACAAAATAATTTGGATTTTGAAGAGAAATCTTTTGATTTAGCTGATGCTTACACTCCCACCTCAAAAACTTCCCAAGATTTTTCCTATAAACCTCAAAATTTATCTAATCAAAATTTTAGCAGTTTTTGGAAAACAAACTATCGCGAAAAAAGCAATCTGCGTAATTGGGAAAGCATTTTTGCAGGTCTGAAAAGTCAAGCTATTCAGGTGTTTGAACAAGAAAAAAGTGATTTGTTTCCGCAAGAAACTTCTACTGAATCCACAAACACATTACCCAAAGAATACGAAAACCCCGAAACTAAAACTTTTCAACTTCATCAAAGGTACATTGTAACGCAAATTAAAGCAGGTTTGCTCATCATTGACCAACATTTGGCACATCAAAGGATTTTGTACGATAGATTTTTGCAGTTGTTGCAAAATCAAGGTTTGGGACGTGTTTCGCAACAACTGCTCTTTCCTATTCAAATTCCGCTTAATCCTGCGGATTTGGCTTTGTTGCAAGATATTACGCAAGAAATTACACATTTGGGCTTCAATTTTGAACTCACTCCCGAAGGCATGATTTTATACGGCACACCCCCACAATTACCCCACGAACAAGAAAAAGAAATCGTAGAAAGTTTTATTGAACAACTCAAACATTCAGCAGAAATTTCTTTGATACCTTCTCATGAAAAAATCGCCCGCCTGATGGCTCAACGTTCTGCTTTACGTTATGGCACAAAACTCTCCTCTGCTGAAATTCAAACACTTCTTGCCCAACTTTTCGCCTCCTCTAACCCCAACTACAGCCCCAACGGCGAACCCACTATGATATTGATAGATATGGTAAAAATCGGTGAATGGTTTGCAAGCGGCTTACATTAAGCGAAAATTAAATTTTCATTAGAAAATCTTACACGCTATTTTTCTTTGTGGAATTGTACTATTTTTGCAAAAAGATATGAATTTCCAAATATCCACTAAACTGAAATGAAAGTTTTAAGCCATGTAAGCACTATTTTTCACGGCACGCACACGCGTTTGGGGCAAAATGTGTATCGGATAATTTTGCTTCTCTTGCTTACGCTGTGTTTTCTTTTTGCATTGGATTTAGCAATAGAAAGTCTTAAACATATTGTAGGCATTGAGTATTTGCGTAAATCTTTGAATGAAATTTACAATCCTTTCGTAGGGCTTTTTGTGGGAATTTTGGCAACAGCTCTGGTACAAAGTAGTACGCTCATTACTTCGCTTGCGGTGGCATTAGTAGCGGCAGGCACCGTAAGTATTTCTAATGCCATTCCACTTGTAATGGGAGCAAACATAGGCACTACCATAACGGCAATGCTTGTTGCCTTCGGACACGTAGGCAAGCGAAAAGAGTTTCGCAAAGCAGTTTCAGGCAGTTTGTTGCACGTACTTGCTAATATTTTGCCTGCAATCATTATTTTTCCTTTGGAATATGTTTTTGGTTTTCTTACTAAACTTTCATTATTTTTTGCTTCTTGGGTTTCGGGAGAAGGCAAAATTATTTCTTTTGAAGGGTGGCAATTTAGCAAATACGTTACACAACCTATTTTGAACCATTTACCACTTACCGAATATGGTTGGGTATTTCTGATTGTAAGTATTGTTGGCGTATTTGCCTGTATTCGTTTATTTATTTTTTTGTTCCGAAATTGGCTTGTCAATGACCTTTTGCAGAAAATTCAGAATGTTTTTTGGGTAACCTCGTGGCGAGCCTTCGGCTGGGGAACGCTCATTACGGCTATTATTCATTCCAGCACTGTAGTTACTTGTTTTTTGGTTACGCTGATAGGCTCAAACAAACTTTCTTTGCGTCAGGCTTTGCCTTTTGTGTTGGGGGCGAATTTGGGTACTACACTTACGGCACTCACCGCCTCTTTGGGAAAAACCGAAACTGCTATAAGCATAGCTTTTGCTCATTTTTTGTTCAATGTGCTTTCTGTTCTGATGATTTTGCCCATACCTTATCTAAAAATGCAATTTATTTTGCTGAGTCGTCATTTGAGCAAACTGATGATGAATTACCGCTTGCTTGCCTTCATTTTTGTAATCTCTTTGTTTTTTCTCTTGCCTTTTGTGCTGATTTATTTGCATAAGTAAAGTATTTTCGCTTTTTTTGCTTATCAACCCAAACGCAATGTGCTTATGCGAAAAATTATCTTTTTGTTCTGTTTATTTGCAGTAATTTCAATGGTAGAGGCTCAAAATGTCAAGCCTGTAATTGTTATTCACGGAGGAGCAGGTGTAATACGGAAATCCGATATGACCCCTGAAAAAGAACGAGAATACGAAGCCAAACTCAAAGAGGCTCTGGAAAAGGGGTATGCAGTGCTTGAAAAAGGTGGCACAAGTTTAGATGCCGTTGAGGTGGCTATTCAGGTTTTGGAGGAATCACCGCTTTTCAATGCAGGCAGGGGTTGTGTTCTGAATAATCAAGGCGTACCTGAATTAGATGCTTCTATAATGAACGGAAAAACTTTGGAGGCGGGAGCGGTGGCAGGTATCAACAAGGTGAAAAGCCCTATTGCTTTGGCTCGTGCCGTTATGACCAAATCCGAACACGTTATGCTTGTGGGCAGTGGAGCAGAACTTTTTGCCAAACAACAGGGCTTGGAAATGGTAAAACCTTCTTACTTCATTACCGAAAAACGTACAGAGCAACTTAAAAAAGCCAAAAAACAGGAAAAAGATGGTAAATCCAGCAATGATTTTTCAAATCCTGATAAAAAATTTGGCACGGTAGGTTGTGTGGCTTTGGACAAATATGGCAATCTTGCGGCAGGTACTTCCACAGGCGGCATGATGAACAAACGTTATGGCAGGGTGGGTGATTCTCCTATTATTGGAGCAGGTACTTATGCCGATAATAATGGTTGTGCCGTTTCAGCCACAGGACACGGTGAATACTTTATACGTTCGGCGGTGGCGTTTCGTGTCAATGCCCTTATGC
>JANWZC010000159.1 GCA_025054975.1 Raineya sp. | reverse complement strand
TGCATTAAACCTAAAATATTGGCTACGGGCTTACGAACTTTGTGCGATTGAATATAGGCAATTTCACGTAACTGACGATTCTGTTCCTCTAATAATAGTTCATATTTTTTTCGTTTATCAATATCAGAAGCATTGTAAGAAACTCCTATCAAATTCCCCTCTTCATCGTAGGCAGGATAAAAAGAAACCAAAAACCAAAATTGCTCGCCATTTTCAAGGTCTATACAGAGTTCTTCAATGATGGTCTCTCCTTGCAAAGCACGCCTGACATAATTCTGAAAATCAGTTTCACGAGTAGGTACTACATACTTTCGGAAATCATCTCCTTCTTTCATTTCTGCTCCGAAAAAAAATTTTACATTTTCAAAGGCTTTTTTATTGAAAGAAAGTACTTTGAAGTCAGAGGAAATAAGCACATTATTATCATTAGTGCTATCTACAATAGCTCGCAACTTTATTTCAGAACTTTTTAGTTTATCCTGCATGCGTTTTTTTTCGTCAATATCCAACATAATTAAAGAAACACCCAAAATTTTACCTTCTGCATCATAAACAGGAGCATATTTTTCCAATACCCAAAACTTTTTTCCTCTTGCTTCTTTTTGTTGTTCTACTTCTGTGGTTTCGCCTTGCAGAGCCTTGTAAAAACATCTTAAAAAATGTTCTTTATCGTTGGGGGTTACATAGCTCAAAATGCTATCTCCAACAGCTATTCTTTTTCCTAAGAGTTCTTTGGCAATTTCATTGACTTTCTGATTATACAATAATATTTTAAATTCAGGGCTAATCAAGACTTGACTATACTCTGAACTTTCTAATAAAGCTCGTAATTTAATTTCATTATCCTTAATAAGTTTCTGACTTTCCAAAAGATAGGAAACATCATAGCCAATGCCTAAAATTCCTGAAATTTCTTGTGTCGTGCCTCTGAAAGCTGAAAATTCCCAATGAGTAAGATAAAAATCTGATTTATTAGCAGTTCTTTTGTGTAAATATATGGAGAAAGTTTTATCAGGATGCTTAAAGCACTTTTCTACGGTTTTCTTACATAGTTCATAGTCCTCGGGAGCAATTGTGCTTAAACAAGATTTTTCAAGCAAATCCTCCGAAAAAATAAAGTTTTTTCTAAAAGTTTCGTTGTAATAGACATAGTTTCCTGCCAAATCAGTAACAATAACAGCGAAAATTTCGCTATTTACCAAATAATAAGGTAACTGGGATTCAATATCAAGATTGCTCATCTAAAAAAATTTGGAGGAAACTTACTTAAAAAATAAATATTGAGCAAATATTTCCATTTGTAACTTTATAATTTTAATTTTTTCGTCTTTCTCTTCGCAAAACATTGTCTTTAAGATAGGAAATAAAAACTAATAAAAAAAAAAAAAAATGAAAAAAATCGGTGTTTCGCATCTCCGCAAAAGTAAAACTGCAAAAACACAACGATTCTGTATAAAAAAAAAAAACTGCTATCAAGGACAGCAGTCTTTTTACGTATGCTTATTAAAATCAACTTATTTGGTTTATTTTTGCTTTTTGCCTGAAAATGCTTTGAGATAATCTTTTACGGCATTCATCATCACATTATATCCTCCTACTCCCGAAGCCGAAAACTCTTTGAACGGACGCATAAAAGGTTCAAACCAAGACTCATACATTTTGTTCCAGACTTCATTGATTTGTTCTATGCTTCCTGTTTTGAAAATATCGGCATAATTGCCTGCGTGTTCTTTGATATATTCAAACCAATTTTTTCCAAAATTTTCCTGCATTTTTTGCAAGTCCAAGAGGTGATTAGGCATAGTAATACCTGCATGCTTCTGCAAAAGTTCATTCATTTCTTGCATTAGCTTTGTCTGCTCTTCAAACCATTTTTTGTAGGCTTGTATAAATTCTTCTACAAAATTTTCTTTGCCCCAAGCCTCTGCAATATGACGAACCGCCTCCAAAAACAATTCCATTTGTTTGGATTGCACTTTCGTCAATATTTCCAACACCTCTTTGCCTTGGTTCATAATTTTTTTATTTTCACAACGCAAAGGTAAAAAGAATGTTCAGGCTTTCAAAGAAAAATTTACTTTTTTTTGACCTAAATTTCATAAAATTTTCAATTTTTAATATTTTTATTGTACTTTTCAAAGATTTTACAAGGAAATCATCAAAAATTTTATTTGAAACAAAAATCTTTTTTCCAAATAAAATTTTGTTGGAAATGAAATATCATTTTTTTATAGCACTATTTCAGGCAAACCACATTTTTTCTTCTTTATTCTTTCTATCAGCCTGTCAAAAAACAGAAAAAATTACTTCAAATTGGTATCATTGGAAAACTACTTTGGCTCTGGATAGCACCGAACGCCTCTATGCTCAAAAATTGCAAAGCCAAACACTTTATTTGCGTTTTTTTGACGTAGATTTCCACCCCGAACAAAAAGCTATTCCCATTGGTGATTTGCAAGTGCAAAACAATAATATTGAACCTTTTAAGCAAGTAGTAGCAGTAGTTTTTATTACCAACCGCACTATGCTACAAACTAAAGCTGACGAAATAGCAAATTTGGCTGAAAAAATCACCCACAAAATCTTTGCCAAAGCCGAAAAATATAAGATTCCCTTGCATGGCATACAATTAGACTGCGACTGGACAGAACGCAGCCGAACTAACTTTTTTGCTCTCTGCCGAGCCATAAAAAAGATTTGCCAACAACAAAAAATCCGCTTTTCTGTAACTATTCGCTTGCATCAATATAAGTATTTTTCACAAACAGGCGTTCCCGATGCCGATGAAGGAGTATTGATGATGTATAATCTGGGAGATATTGAAGGAAAAAATACACAAAATTCAATTTTAGAACTTTCGCAAGTAGCAAAGTATTTACAAAATACAGAAAAATATCCCCTGCCGTTAAAAATTGCCTTACCCATTTTTCAATGGGCAGTGGTCAAACGAATGGGAAAAGTAGTACATTTACTCTCGCAAATAGATTTGAAAGATTTAGAAGGCAATCTGAGGCTAAAAAAAATTCAAGAAAATCATTACAAAGTGCAAGAAAATCATTATTTTGGAGGTGTTTTTCTGTACGAAAATGATGAATTGCGTTGGGAAAGCGTAGGAATAGAAAAATTAGAGCAACTTACTCAAATGATAGCTTCAAAAATTTCCACTTCAGAAATCATTTTTTATCACTTAGATAGCCACCTTATTCAACAATACAAATATGAAAAACTTAAAACTCTGGTTCGTTATTGGCTTTAATGTGTTTGCTCTCTGCAACACTTGGCACGTAGAAAGCTGTGCTTACTTTGAGCCTGATTGGGAACTTTATCGTTTTTTCAATCCTGAACTCTCTCAAAATAGTCGTTTTCGTCCTTTGTATTTTTCGTTTAGCCGTTTTTACGAAAATGAAGACATCATGAAAAAAAATGAACAGGACGAAAACTTGGTAGAATGGCAAACCTACATGGAAAACAAAGTTTCCACCAAAGATTTAGAAGCCATTATCTACAAATCTACCCAAGCCGACTGGGATAAAATCCGCAGTTTTGTGCTATTGCAAAAAACCTTGAATGATAAAAAACTTGCTGAAAATAGCGTTGTGCAGTACTGGGCAACCCAAAAAAAAGATGCCGAAGCTATTGAATACCTTTCCTTCGCCAAAAAATGTGAAAGATTTGTCTATAAAGAGAATCCTTGGGACGAAACCCCACCTAACGCCCAAGAAAATCTTTTAGCCTACAGCCGAGAAGCAGAAAAACGTTTTGCCTCTGCTAAAGATGCATTCATCAAATTGCGTTATGGTTATCAAGCGGTACGTTTGGCTCATTATGCACAAGATTTCAAAAGAACAATCCTGCTTTACGATAACCTGCTTGAACCGCTCAAAACTGAAAATGTTGTAAAATACTGGGCTTTGGCTCACAAAGCAGGAGCATTGCAAAAAATGGGGCAAAATGCCCTTTCAGCGTACTTGTTTGCAGTGGTTTTTGAAAAATCTACTGCCAAACGTATTAGTTCCTTTTTGAGTTGTAAAATCTTTAATGATGAAGATTGGAAAAAAGCATTAAGTCTTTGCAAAAATAATCAAGAAAAAACTACGCTCTTTTTCATCAGAGGCATACACCCTCAAAATTTGGTACTCCCCGAAATGATGGCTATTTATAGCCTTGTGCCTGAATCAGACTACTTGGACATGCTTTTACTCAGGGAAATCAATAAAATTGAAATGACACTAATGCCCTTAAAAAGCACAGAAAGTGGCTTTGCCAATACCGACCAAATAGCTTTGTATCGTGCTTACATTCCGAAACTGAAAACTTTTGTACAACAATATCTCAGAACTGCTAAAAATCCTCAAAAACAAGCCCTTTGGGTAATGGCTCTGGGGTATTGTGATTATCTTTTAGAAAAACCGCAAGAAGCTCGCAAAAGTTTTGCCTTGCTCAAAAAAGAAAATCTTTCCGCAGAAGCCCAAAAACAAATGCAGATTTTTGAAACTATGCTTGAACTTGCAGAACTCAATATCTTGGAAAAAGATATGGAAGAGAAAATTTATCAAAAAGTAGTAGGCACACAAAGTAAAGCCCTAAAAGAACTTATGCGAGCTACTTTTGCACGCCTCTACGATAGGCAAGGTGAAAAAGCCAAAGCCTATCTTTCACACAAAGACCTTCGCGACATCAAAATAGAACAAAAAATCATAGACGAACTAATTGCTTTTGCTTCACAAGAAAGTTACACAAGTTATGAAAAAGAACTTTTAGCTAAAATTGATGGCAAGAAGCCCAAAGCCATTTTACAGGAAATCAAGGCTACTTTGCTTTTGAGAGAAGGCAACTTGGATGAAGCTGAAAAACTTTTCAAGCAATCGGGCATTACGCTAAACTTGGAAGGCGACCCCACCAGCGATGAACTGATTGATTGTATCAACTGCCCACGTAAAAAACCTTATACCAAATTACAGCTTATCAATCAGATACGCAGTTTGGAGGCACAAGCTCGCAAGGGTTCAGCAGAAGCCAATCATAAATTAGGAAACATTTACTACAATACCACTTATTTCGGACACGCTTGGCAAGCAATGGATTATTTTCGGAGTGGTGCAAGTCTGGGCAACCATACCGATTGCTCCAAAGCCCAAGAATATTACGAAAAAGCGGCTCAACTCTACGAAAAAGCAGGTAACCGAGAAATGGCAGCTCGGCTCACTTTTCTTGCCGCCAAAGCCGAACAGAACCAAATGTATCTGACTGATAAGTTTCTAAAAGCACAAAAAGAGCAAATAGCAAGTGGCAGCATCAACTATCTGTTTATTCCTGAATATCGCACAAACTTTCAAAATCTCAAAAGCAAATACCGCAATACGCAGTTATACAGAAATGCACTCAAAGAATGTTACTATTTTAGCTATTTTGTAAGATAATTCTAAATTTGGCTTATTGAAACAATAAACAAACCTTTGAATATGATGAAAATAGTCTATTTTTTGAAAATAGCTGTACTTTGTTGGCTTTTTTCAAGTAATTTTGTTTTTGCACAACTAAAACCTTTTGAAATTCCTGAAAATATAGACGTACAAAACATCAGTAAATATTTTGTTTATTATGAAGACAAAACCAGACTGATGTCTCTGAGAGAAATAAACAAATTGGAAGAAAAAGACTGGCAAGCTATCACCACAGATGACCCTAATTTGGGCTTTAAGAAAATCAATCTTTGGCTTAAATTTCAATTACAAAATAATAGCCACCAAGCACAAACCTATTATTTAGAATTAGACTATCCGCTTTTAGATAAAGTGGATATTTTCAGCAAAAATGAAAATACCTCTTGGGAGCGAGTAATAAACACCATAGGTGATGCAGTTCCTTTTGGCACACGTCCATTTTTTTACCGAAATTTAGTATTTCCATTGAAATTAGAAGCTAATGAAACACGCTCTTATCTAATCAAAATTGCGGGAGATAGTTCCTTACAATTTCCTGCTTACTTGTACTCACAAGCCCGTCTTATCAAACATATTGCCATAACAGAAATATTATTTGGCTTTTTCTATGGTATCTTGCTCATTATGGGCATTTACAATTTGGTGCTTTTCTTTGCTATA
>JANWZC010000158.1 GCA_025054975.1 Raineya sp. | reverse complement strand
TCTAAAAAAGTCATTTATCACTGGTATCATCTTAAAATAAATAATAGTCTGTGCTAACCTAAATAATCTATCATACACTTGAAAACACCACCGAATTTCCTATGGCAAAATACATCAATCCTTACACTGATTTTGGTTTTAAGAAACTTTTTGGAGAAGAAGCCAACAAAGACCTACTCATAGATTTTTTGAACCAACTTTTACCTCCTCATCACCAAATTGCTGACCTTACCTTCCGTAATCCTGAAAGTTTAGCTGATTTGTCTATTGAACGGAGAGCTATTTTGGATATTCATTGCAGAGCAACCTCGGGAGAGAGATTTATCGTAGAAATGCAAAAGGCGAAGGTAAAATACTTCAAAGACCGTAGTTTGTTTTACGTTACGTTTCCTATCCGAGACCAAGCTCAACAAGGTGATTGGAATTTTCGGTTAGACGCAATATACTTTGTGGCAATATTAGATTTTGAATATGATGAAGCAGAAGAAAGACGAAAATTCAGGCGAGATGTTGCCTTGAAAGACCAAGACGGAGACCTATTCTTTGATAAACTGCATTTCAGGTTCTTGCAGATGCCCCTGTTCAACAAGACGGAGAACGAGTTAGAGACTCAATTTGATAAATGGTGTTATTTTTTGAAGCATTTAGAGACTTTTGACCATATTCCTAACATTTTCGACGAGTCTATTTTTCGGAAGGCTTTTGATATAGCTTCTTTGGCAAATTTAACTCCCGAACAACGTGAGCAATATGAGGAGAGCCTTATTCAGTACCGAGACCTTAAAAGTGCTTTGGAAACAGCCGTAGAAGAAAAAGCTATTGAAATAGCCAAAAACTTATTTCAAACCACTCTAACTGATGCTGAAATTGCTCAATACACAAGTTTGCCTCTCGAGGAGATTACAAAACTCCGAAAAGAAACACAAACCAAACGAAATTAAAATGGGAAACGGATGATTTTTCGCAAATCAGCACTATGAGTTTTTTTCTACTTTCCTTCTACTGCTTTTTTCTTTTTCTTGGTGGGTTTAGTTTTCTGAGGGTACTGAAAGCCGTATTTTTTCGTAACTTCTTTACGTTTCATCACCTTGATAGAGGCTTTCATGCGTATATCTTTGAGTGGGCGGTCGCGTGAGTCGGTAGGTTCGGCAATGATTTTTTCTAAAACGTCAAAACCTTCCAACATCTCTCCAAAAACTGTATAATTCTGGTCTAAATGAGGTGTTCCTTTTTTGGTCTTGTAAAATTCTCTATGCTCCACTGGAAACTTGATTTGCAATCTCGCAGAAAGAGCATCTAATTCTTCATCGGTAAAAGTTCTGCCTTGCACAATATAAAACTGACAACTGCTGGAAGCCTTTTGAGGATTATTGTCGCGTGCTGCCGCTAAAGCCCCTCGTTTATGAAAAAGGTCAGGGTGAAATTCTGCATCAATGCGATAGTTCAAACCTCCCATACCAAGCATTTCGCCTGGTTTAGCGTTTCGGGAGTTAGGGTCTCCGCCTTGTATCATAAAATCTTTGATAACCCTATGAAAAAGTAAGCCATCATAAAACTTTTCACGTACAAGTTTGAGAAAATTAGCTCGGTGTTTGGGAGTTTGCTCGTAAAGCACAAAGAGCATATCGCCGTAATCTGTTTGTATTAGCACCAAACTATCTTTTTTTTGAGCAAAAACCATTTGTGTAAGCAAAATAGCAGTGAATACAAGTGTTTTTTGCATATTTTTTAGGTAGTTTTCGTTTCTAACATTTCTTGCAATTCTTTGAGTTGTCTTTCAAGTTCTTCAATACGTTTTTTGTCTTGTTTTTGTTTTTCAAAGAGAGTAGCCATAATTCTTTGGTTTTCGGCTTCGGCGAGTTTGGCTTCGGTGATGTCTTTGGCAAACACAGAAACTCCAATAACTTCTCCTTTTTCGTTGAATATGGGGTTAAAGGAATGTTCGCGATACTGAATTTTCTTATTGCCTAAATCTCTTTTGATAACTTTTTCAAAACGCTCTCCTGCCAAGGCTCTATCGTAATATTTTTTCCATTCTTCGTGCAGGTGTTCGGGAATGGTAGTGAAAACATTATCGCCTTCTTTGAAGTTATATTCTTTGCGTCTTTTTCGGAAAACTTCATTGAAAACCAATAGATTATAGTTTTTGTCTATTGCCATAATAGAGTCTTCTGTGTTGTTGATGAGGGATTGTAAATTTGCCTCTTTCATTTTGAGTTCCAGTTCGGCGGTGCGTTGTTGGGTAACATCGGTAATAAATACGGAAGCTCCTACTACTCTTTGCCGTTCATTGTAAATAGGATTGTAGAGAATATCGTAATAATACGTAATTCCCCGAATAGTAACCGTAGCACTTGTCTTGAAACGCTCTCCTGCAAGCACACGCTTAATTTCCTCTTGCATTTGTTCGTAGGTTCTGCCCGGAAACGCATCATCAACTACTCTACCGACATCTAAATATACACCAATAGACTCATACAAATTTTTCATTGCCTTGTTGATAACCGTAATTTGCCTTTTATGGTTGAAAGCCATAATTGCATCGGAAGCGTTATCCAACAAGGCACGCATATTTCCTTCTTTTTCAGCAAGCTCGCGTTGGTTACGTTGCATTTCTTCTTGGGTAGCCTGTAATTCTTCAATATTTTGACGCAACTCTTCTTCTTTTTCTCGCATCAATGCTGTAATTCTTTGCGACTCTTCCAAAAGTTGTTGCGTACGGCGATTTACTTTGGTACTGGAAAACGTTGAGGCTACACTATCGGCAATTTGCTTAATGAAATCCTGCTCAAATTCCTTGAAGGGGTGAAAAGAAGCTAATTCTATCACACCTTCTACTTTTTCATTGATTTTGAGAGGCACAATAAAAATATAACGAGGATTTGCTCCCCCCAGTCCTGTACGAATTTCAATGTAATCGTTAGGAACTTCGCTCAAATAAATAGGCAATCCTTCTAACCAAGCCCTTCCCACGAGTCCTTGTCCTTTGAGTACCTTTTTTTCTAAGAATTTCTTTTTGTTGTAGGCATAAGCGGCAACAAGTTCCAAATAAGGTTCATTAGGATTTTCTTCATTTACAATAAAAATACCGCCCTGATTTGCACCTACATACTTGACAAGTTCGCCAATAAGTTCTTCTGAAAGTTTATCCAAGTTACTACTTTCACGCCGTAAAATTTCACTGAATTTAGCAATACCCGTATTTCTCCAAGTACGAATACGCTCTTCTTCCGAAACCTTCAACAATCCTTCACGCATTTGCGTAATAGCCTCACCAAAAGTACCTTTGCCACCAAAAACATTGAGTTCTGCATCAAATTTACCTTCTTTTACGCTGATAGCATATTTACGTAAATTTTGAAGATTTTTGGTGAGTATATTCAAATGCTCAGCAATAGGGTCTAATTCTGCAACTTGGGTATGTAGGGTTTCAGGCAAATTTCCTTCGGCAAGTTCTTCGGTATAAACATCAATTTTTTCTAAATTTTTGCCAATGTGGCTATTGAGCAAGAAAATTAGAGCTATCAAGGCTACTGCCGTAACTAAAAACACAATTACCTGAAAAAGCGTAAAAAACTGATTTTCTTCTTGTATATCTACAAAAAGTTTTTCGGTAGCCTTATCGTTGAAGGAAATCAGTTGCGAAAAATATACATCTAGCTCTTTTTGCAGGCGAGTGATTTCATTGGCAAGCAGAAAAGCCAAGGCATCATCGTAGAAGGTTACAGCTTTATTGGCTTTGATAGTAGTGGTATCGGAAAGGTCAACTCTATCGGAGTAATATACGGGGCTACGCTGTCCTTTTCGGTTGATAGCAATAGCTTCCTTGACGAGTTTATCCATTTTATTCATTCTATCGCCAATAGCCTCGTAGGTTACGGCTAATTCAGGCTCATCGGAACGTTTAAGAACTACTCTTCGCAAGGAGTCGTTGTAAGCTAGTGCCTTTTTCTCCCACAAATCTAAAATTTCTTCGTTAGTACGTGAGCTAATACGTTGTTCGGGAACATATACACTGTTTTGCAAAATAGAAATCATCTGATTGACCGCTTGAAAGCAAGCAAAAGCATACATCTTAACAGGCTGATAAGTAGAAGCTATGGCTTCATTGCGTTTAGTAATTTGCACCATTCGCCCAATTAGCAAGTAGGCAAAGATTATCATCACTATACCCGCCAAAAGAATACTTATCGCTATTCTGCTCTGAAAGGATTGAGCATTGAACCTGAAAAGGCTTAAAAATCGGCTAATTATGGCTTTCATGGTTGTTGAAGCAGATTTTCTGAAAAAGAATTTGCGAAATTTATACAAATTTGCAATAGTTTCCAAATTTTCAAACAAAACTGCTAAAATCTTTTATCGCAAATCCCAAAGCGAATTTACTCCTATCATTCGGTTAGTGGTAAAACCTTCGCCGTAAATAGCACCGATTTGATGTCCGAATTCTTTGGCTCTTGCCTCAATGAAAGCAAAAAATTCAGGAGTAGAAATATAGGTTTGTGGTTCGCTGTCGTTGGGAGGGGCATTGAATTGTGTGGTGTAAGCCAGAATTGCCTGCTTTTTGATTTCCCAAAAGTCCGTAATATCTATCACAAAAGTAGGTTGAATGTAGCGGTCTTGTATGAAATGATATACAAAATCAGGACGGTGAGCTTCTTGTTGGGTATCAATTTTCCGCAAACCTGCTAAAAAACAGGCATCTCTTACTAATTCAGCGGCACGGGCATGGTCAGGGTGTCGGTCGGTAATGGCATTAGTTAGCACTATTTTGGGTTTGTATTGCCTAATTTTACGAATAATAGCAAGTTGATGTTCCTTATCATTTTGGAAAAAACCATCGGCAAAATTTAAGTTTTCTCGCACATGTAAGCCCAGAATTTGAGATGCTTTTTCAGCTTCTTGCTTACGAGTCTGTGTGTTTCCACGCGTACCGAGTTCGCCTTGGGTAAGGTCTATGATACCCACACGATTGCCTTTGGCTATGTGCAAAGCCAAAGTTCCTGCACAAGAAAGTTCAGCATCGTCGGGATGAGCGGCAAAAACCAAAATATCTAATTGCATTTTTGTTGTTATAACACTTGTATCGCCTGCAAGTTAGATAAAAAAAGCAAAATACGTCATTTGACGTATAGAAAAAATCTGTTCAAGTGGCGTAATTTGAGAAAAAAAGTATATGAAAAAGCAAAGTTTGATTTTCGTTTTTTTTATTTTTTGTACGGTGCTTTATGCCCAAACTGAAATTTTTGAGGCAATTCGTGATGATAACCGAGAGCGTTTCATGCAACTTGTGCAAGACGCTAAGAATATAAATTTAAGCATAAGATGGCAAGAAAAAACTTGGGTGTATGAAAATTTTACGCCACTTATGCAAGCAGTTTCGTATCAGCGAGAAGAGATGGTATTGGAATTGCTTAAACGCAAAGCCAAAGTAAATGCCAAATGCAAAGTAGTGGAGGGCTACGAAATTGATAAATGCGATGCCAAAGTTACAGGTCTGACGGCACTTCACATGGCGGCGGCAAAAGGTAATGAAAATATTGTAAAGCTTCTTTTGCGTGCAAAAGCCGATACCCAAGAAAAAGTAAAAATTAAATTTAGGCACCAAGAATGTTACAAAACCAAAGATGGCTGGTTTGTAGAAGAATTTGCTCTGGGTCCGCAAGGGTATGCAGAAACCTTTGGAAATCATGATATAGCACGTATCATTCGTACTGCCAAAGGCTCTAAATGGATAAAAGAACCTATCAAGTAAGGCTATGCCTAATCTTATGAACTTATCTTAAAATCTCAACTAATATCTGTTTTGAGAATAACTGAAAAAATCATCAAACAAAAACTTGGTAATTAGAGAAATGGGCAGAAAAAACCCCTCTCCTTTGGAGCTACTATTAGGACACATTTTTGAGAGGGTAAAATGAATAACATTTATAGAACGTAGGTTTTACAGATGAAACAGATAAGCAAAAATGTTTTCGCAAAAAATATGGCAAAAAGGTATATATATGGAGATAAAAAGCCCCCCTCCTTTTAAGGAGGGGCAGGGGGTGGTTCTAATAAAAACTTGAAAAATAAGTGTTAAAATTTCAAGATTTTCTGTTTAATATTTGTG
>JANWZC010000157.1 GCA_025054975.1 Raineya sp. | reverse complement strand
TGTAAATGAGGAAATTTATGGTGTTGTAGAAATTGCTTCCATGAAAAAATTTGCCAAATACGAAATAGATTTTGTAAAAGAGGTTAGTGAAGACTTAGGCAGTACCGTTGCCAACGCCCAAATCAACAAAAGAACTCGCGAACTATCTGCCAGTGCCGAACAGATACGCCTTGAACTTGAAAAGAAAGAAAAAATGTTGCAAGAAATTCAAAATAAATTGAGGCTTTTGGAAACAGACCTCAGAAGTAAAAATGCAGAAATCAATTCCTTGAAGAAATCTTTGAAAGTATAAAAAACAACATATTTTTTATGTCTTACATCAAAAACAACTTTGAAAACTCTTCTCAAATTGAATCTGAAGGAGAAATAAATACCGAAGGGAAAAAAACAGGCAAGTGGATTTATTATTACCCCAACGGAAAAGTGAAATCTACGGGAAATTTTGAAAATAATTTAGCCCAAGGTGAATGGGTTTATTATGCCGAAAATGGCATTATCCAGTCAAGGGGGAACTTTGATAAAGGGTTATGCCATGGACCTTGGGAATGGTTTGATGAACAAGGAAACTTGCGTGAAAAAGGAAGCTATCAAAACAATCTTTTACATGGTTTTCATACTTGGTATAAGGACGGTATAGTGAATATAGAAGGTGAGTACCAAAAAGGTGAAAAAACAGGCGAATGGAGATACTATAACACCCAAGCTAATTTAATCCGTAGAGATAATTATTTCCACAACCAACTTCATGGCATTTCAGAAATCTTTGACGATACTGGCTCTTTGAAAGAAGTATGTCATTATCATTTTGGCTTCAAACATGGTGAACATATTACTTACAAAGATGGCAAAAAGAAAGTTCAAATCTACGAAATGGGCTTGCCTCTACTGAAAGAAACAGAGTTTCAAAAAATTGCTGAAAAAATCAATACTCAAAAAGATTATTACAAAAAAACCGACGTACTTATTAAAAAGTTTGGCTATGAAGGAATAACACCCGCTTTATGGCATCTAATAACGCACAATTATCTTGATATCAACAAGCACTCCGATTTATTTTATGAACTTACTGCCCCAAATGCGGAGATTTTCTTTACCGCTGATAAAGTTATCAAAATTTTACAAAAACTTCATTTAGTCAATATTCCTTCAAATTATGGACTTACTCCCTATTGGAACATATATCTTGATAAAATGACCTTTTATGCTTATCATCAAAATCCTCGTGCCTTTGATGACAGCTTTGATAGTTTTACCGAACAAGCCCAAAAAGGCTTTTGTATGATTTTAGCACGTTCAGGGAAAACCTTTCCTGAAAAATATAAAAAGGAAATTTTGCATGATATTGCTACACAAGTAACTCGCTTTGGCTCGCTGGGACAAGCCAAAACAGGACAAAATAAACAAGAATTCATTTATTATATTTCTACAAATGAAATTGTAGAGGTAGGCATTCTTAATTCTGATGGTGGTTTCAATGAGGCTTTTTACAAGTTCATTGAAAATTTCGGCAGTTATGCAGAGTGGCAAAGGCAGCTGCTTACCACCTGTTTGAACAATCATGCTAACATACAGCCCGCAAAATGTCAAGATGCCTTCCTAACTGCTAATGTAGAGCAGTTTTGTAACTTGCTTAAACGCTGCTCCTATTTTGGCTATCAAAAACTTCACAATTTATTCATCTCACGTAATTTTAGTATCAGCGAATTAGAGAAATGTGCCCAGCTACTTGATGATGGGTGGCAAAAAGGATATAAAGCAGAAATTGCTCTCACGGTTGCTATTCTTCAATGCCAAGACCAAAATCTACCTGTTCCCGAATGGTATGATGAATGGCTTAGCTTAAGTAGCTTTTATTGGGGAGAAACCAATGGAATACTTTTTGATGGTTTGGACTTCACTAAAAAAGCATTGGAATACTTAGGCAAGGAGCGTGCCTATAGAATTATCCTTGCAAAGTTGGAAAGTCAATACGAATGGGAAAAAGGCTTTGCTTTTCTCACCTGGATAGATAAAAAGGATTGGGATAAGTTTTTTATTAAATTGCAAAGCAGTCACAACCAAAACTTGTATTATGCTCGTAGCTTTATTATCTTTCTTAGCGAACTTGATTTAGCAGTTTTAGAAGAAAAAGTCAATCAGTTCTCTCAAAATCAGGTAATTTATGAAATATTTATAGCAAGCATAGTAGTTCATTTGTCAAATTTGGCAGAAAAACGAAATCATTGGGACGAAAAGTTTGACGAATACATCAAGTTGCATATCTGGAAATCGCAGTATCAAGATGATTTTGAGTATTATTTGCTCCCATATTACAAAAAAGTGGCTTCATTTCTACCAAGTGAAAGAGTAGAAAAAATTTTCCTTCCACAAATCAACTTGAATGAAAGCACCTTCGGACGCATTTTCGGCATAATGAACGAAAAAACGCCTGTAAGTTTATTGCAAAAAGCCGCAGAAACTTTGGTACAAGCATCTACCTCTCAAATTTCTAAAGCAAGACGTTACGTGTATAACTACATTTTGGATTATCGCGAAAGCGTATCTCCTTATTTTGTGAAACTTGCTTTACAAAAAGGTGCAAAAGGAGAAATATTAGAGGCTTTCCAAGAAGGATTGAGCAAACAGAAATATGAGCAAATTTTACAAGAACTCAATATGCAAACCTCTGCTCAATCTTCAAAAATAGCAGCTATTAAGAGTATGTGTGAAAAATATTTAGCTCAAAATCCAGAAGTTGCCACTACCACTATCTACTATTTAGAACCCTTATACGACCAAAAACCAACCGCCGATTCACTCAATTATATTGGTAAGCACGCACCCATACACAAAGAACTCATACCAACCTGCCACAAGAAAAAAATGCAACATATTTTTACGCTTGATATTCGTACTATGCCATTACTTGCCAAACGTGTACTACAAGATACCATAGCCATATCTTTTTTTGTCTTTGAACCTGAATATAACGAGGCTTACGAACCCTTCAATAATCAAACAGCTATTCTTTTTTTGAAAGAAAACGATATTCAACAAACCAAGAAAGAAACCGATAGTTATACATTTCAGATAACGGAATTGCAAGTCCCTAATGAAATTTTTGATTATGAATGTAACGAGGAAGCCGCTGAAATTCGCAAAAAAGTATTCCAAGCACCTTGTTATGTGCTGGGAGAGCCTATTTGGTTGCAAGACGAACAACATCAGGGTAATTTTATACTCCAATTTGATGAAACTTTTGGTGGCGTAAATTTAGGTGATGGCGGTGTAATGTATGTTTTTGAAGATACTGCTTTCTGGCAATGCTATTAACTTGTATTTTGAGAAATTTTCACTACATTTGCCTGATTTTTTCTTATAGTATTAAAAGTTAAAAGATGGAAGTTCTTACGCAATCTGTCCCGATTTCTTTTGAAGATACTGCTATTGCTTTTGAAGCCCAAAACGATAAACAACTTACCAAAACTTACTGGCTTTTTTGGGCAATGAACAGCAACTTTTTAGTAAAATATGGTACAGCTTTTCTTAAATTTGCTTTTAAGTATCATTTGCCTTTGGTGAAAGGAGTTGTAAAAAACACCATTTTTGAGCATTTCTGCGGTGGTGAAACCATTGAGGAGTGCGAAAAAACTATTCAAGAACTTGCCAAATATCATATTGGAGCAATTTTAGATTATTCGGTAGAAGGGGAAAAAAGCGAAGAAAGTTTTGAGGCAACTTGTGAGGAAATTTTGCATACCATACAAAAAGCTGACCACAATCCGAATATTCCATTTTCAGTGTTCAAGGTTACGGGTATTGCTCGTTTTGGGCTTTTAGAGAAAATTCAGGCAGGCGAGAAACTCTCTAAATCCGAAGAAGCCGAATGGAAACGTGTGCAACAACGTTTTGATAAAATTTGTTGCAAAGCCTACGAACTTGATGTCAATCTACTTGTAGATGGCGAAGAGACCTGGATACAAGATGTAATTGATAGGCTTACCTATGAGGCAATGGAGAAGTATAACCAACAGCGGGCAGTTATTTACAACACCTATCAGTTATATCGTTGGGATATGTTGGATAATTTGAAAAAAGCCTTTGCAGAAGCTGAACGGAAAAACTACTTTTTGGGAGCTAAATTAGTGCGTGGAGCGTATATGGAGAAGGAAGCCGAGCGTGCCGAGAAAATGGGTTACAGAAATCCCATTCAACCCAATAAAGAGAGTTGTGATAGAGATTTCAATGAGGCAACTCGTTTTTGTGTAGAGCATTTGGATAGAATAGCGATTTGTTTGGGAACACATAACGAATATAGTAATTTACTACTCACGCAACTTATGCAAGAAAAAGGCATTGCCAGAGATGATAAACGTGTTTATTTTGCACAGCTTTTCGGCATGAGCGACCAGATTTCATATTCGCTTGCCAAAGCAGGTTATAATGTTGTCAAGTATGTACCCTATGGACCAGTAGAAGCTGTAATGCCATATTTATTTCGGCGTGCCGCTGAAAATACTTCTATTGCGGGTCAAAGCAGTAGGGAATTCTTACTTGTGAAAAAAGAAATGGAAAGAAGAAAAAAATTAGCGAAATAAATTCTAGATTAGGTGTCCCTGCTCCCCCTCTCCTTTGGAGGGAGGCTAGAGGTGAGGTCAAAAAAATAGAAAAATCAAGCAAAAAGTTAAAATTTAGGTGTCCCCGCTCCCCCTCTCCTTTGGAGAAGGGGCTGGGGGGTGAGGTAAAAAAAATAGAAAATCAAGCAAAAAGTTAAAAATTTAGGTGTCCCCGCTCTCCCCCTCTCCTTTGGAGGAGGCTAGGGGTGAGGTCAAAAAAATAGAAAAATCAAGCAAAAAGTTAAAATTTAGGTGTCCCCGCTCCCCCTCTCCTTTGGAGAGGGGGCTGGGGGGTGAGGTAAAAAAAATATGAAACGAACACTCCAAGAACTCCAAAGCATTGCCACACAAGTTCGCCGAGACATAGTGCGAATGGTACATTCGGCACAATCGGGGCATCCGGGTGGCTCACTGGGTTGCACCGATTTAATGGTTGCCTTATATTTTGAGGTGTTAAATCATACTCCGCAACCTTTTGATATGCAAGGCAAAAATCAAGATTTATTTTTTCTTTCCAATGGACATATTTCACCTGTTTGGTATAGTGTATTAGCTCGCAGTGGGTATTTTGAAACTAGTGAGTTAAAAACTTTTCGTAAGATTAACTCTCGTTTGCAGGGGCATCCTGCTACGCATGAAGGCTTGCCTGGTGTGAGAGTGGCTTCAGGTTCTTTGGGACAGGGGCTTTCTGTGGCTATTGGTGCGGCACAGGGCAAAAAACTTAATGGTGATACAAGTCTTGTGTATGTACTCATGGGTGATGGAGAGCAGCAAGAAGGACAAATCTGGGAAGCTGCTATGTATGCAGCTCATCATCAAGTTGATAACTTGATTGGCATTGTAGATTACAATGGTCAGCAAATAGATGGAGCCGTAGATGAAGTAATGTCTTTGAAAAATTTACAAGCTAAATGGGATGCTTTTGGTTGGAAAACCCTCACGATGAACGGCAATGATATGCAAAATGTTTTAGAGGTTTTGGCAGAAGCTAAAAGTCTCACGGGCAAAAAGCAACCTATTCTGATACTAATGAAAACAATTATGGGTTTTGGAGTAGATTTCATGATGAATTCACACAAATGGCATGGCGTTGCTCCTAATGATGATGAATTGCAAAGAGCTTTGGCTCAACTACCCGAAACACTTGGCGATTATTCATAACAACTGCTCAGAAACAAGCAGGTAATGAATTTTCGTGGATATAAAAGACTTATGCCAACTTACTAACTGCTCAATACTAATACAACGTGAGTTATTGATTAAGTTTTTGATATGCAGTTATTTGTGAAAAACATTTAGGATAATTGTAAAAATAAGTGGGCTTGTATTGTACTTATCCAAGATTTAGCTACACAATTCAAATGAGTAAGTTGATAGCTTGGGGGTTAGGTGAGTCCCCCTCTCCTTTGGAGAGGGGGCAGGGGGTGAGGTTAAAAAATGTTATTTTGAGCAATTTACCTCTACAATGTGAGTCGTTGGTTAATTGTATGCAGTTATTTGTGAAAAATATTTGGGG
>JANWZC010000156.1 GCA_025054975.1 Raineya sp. | reverse complement strand
TACACCTAAATTAGTCTGTGGAACAGGAGTAGGTGTAACGGAGGAAGAGTTATTGCTTGATACGGGGTCGTCTTGGTCAGGAGTAGAAATGGTAGCTGTATTTGTATAAGGACCGCTTGCATTTACCGTAGCTACAATAGTGAGAGTAGCACTTCCACTAACACCTAAATTTCCAACACTCCACACCCCTGTCGTATTGCTGTAAGTGCCTTGTGAAGGAGTGGCAGAAACGAAAGTATATCCCGTAGGAAGTAAATCATTGACAACTACATTAGTAGCAGGGTCAGGACCGGCATTAGAGGCTGTAATTGTAAATGTAACATTTGAGCCAACAGGAGGGTTGGCATTATCTACTGTTTTACTTACACTCAAATTAGCTCTACAACGAATACTAAATAAAGAAACAGAAACATTTGTAATTGTACCAACGTTACCACTGGTAGCACCATTGGCAGGAAATTCTGTTACGGCTTGTGAGGTAGTAATTCCATTTTGTCCTCCATTGACTTGTTTAGTAGAGGCATCGGTAACTGCATTGATAGCTATTACTCCACCACCACCACCACCACCTGGTCCTTCCGACTCCATATTAGTAATGAGTTGATCTCCTCCTTTTCCTCCATTGGCACGAATAGTAATAGTATTGGCAATAGAACCTGCTTGGATGACTACGGTTCCGCCGCCACCACCTCCTCCAGGAGCATCGTTATGATTAGGAACCGTATTAGGTCCATCTTGTCCATTGGCACTAATAATGCCACTTCCTGTAATGTTATTACCTACCACCAAAAATACTATTCCACCTCCATTTCCACCATTAGAATGAGCATTGTTATTACCATCTCCTGCTCCTCCACCTCCTCCAAAGAATATTTGGCTTTGATAACTTGTAGAAGCAAGAGGTCTTCCTCCTAATCCTCCTACGGCATCGCGATTATCTCCTCCCCAGGCTGTTTGCTGAACATCAGCAGGAGGATTACCTAGTGCAATAAAACCCGCAGGATAAGAAGGTCCTAATGTACAAGCATTTTGGTCAGTAAAGCCACCAAACGAATAACCTCCTCTACCTCCTCCGTGTGAGGTAGTTAAGGCATTGCCATTTGCTATGTAATCTGGGTCTAATGCCCAAGCACCAGGAGAGCCACAAGAACCAAAACTATTCATTACTCCTGCTCCTCTAAACCAAAGTGAAGGATTTCCTCCATTAGCACCACCGCCACCACCGCAGTTATGTCCATTACCGCCGCCACCTCCATTAGCAGGTGCTCCTCTTCCATATCTACCTCCCAAAGCATCATAATCACTACCGTATCCTGCAATGCTTTCACCTTTTTCAGCAGATTGATCAGCGGCAGTAGTTACAAATGCAGTAGCAAAATTATTGCCTGTTGGAGAGGTTAAATTATCATTTAGTATGCTTCCTCCTCTAAAACCTGCTCCATTGGCTTGTATGTTACCATTATTAGTAATATTTTCCACAACATGGACTGCTACAAAACCTCCCCTACGACGTTCGGGAGCAGAAAGATCTGCCCCTCCGAAAGTAGGAGAGCCCCAAGGAACAGGTACTATACTCGCCCCTGAATTTATAGTAAGAGAGGTATATTGTGGTACGCGAATAACTTGTACATGGCGAGCCGCAATATAACCAAACTTAGTTCTACAAGCCAAAAATATATTGTTCCCCGAAACACTTGCCACTTGGGCAAATTCATAAGTACCTGCTCCATTATAGTTTATCACAGTACCATAATTGATAGTGTTGGTGGTATTGATAATTGCTCCTTGTGCTTGATAGATGATTATCAAGTCGCCAGGAGAAAGAGCATTATTTGAATATACAGAGGTGTTGGTGGTATAACCTGTGGGTAAATAGCCAATACCATCTCGATTCAAATCATTAATATTCACTACTGTAATCACATTTGAATTTACAGGAACATCTGAAGCTACTCGTACATAACGATTAACCACCGTATTTGCGGCAGTTACGGTCAAGGCACCATCTTTGCCTGCTTGAGCAAAACTAATCATCGCATTTAACCAGCATAAGGTTACAACTATGCTGATCCTCAACATATGCGATGATAAACCCTTGTAAGGTGTAATTTTCTTAAACAAACATTGAACTTTTATTGTCATACAATTACAAAATTTTGACATTGCAAACTTAATCTGTAGTTTTCTGTATCATTGAGATTTTTCGCCAAAAAGAGTTAGCTTCTCGGTGAAGTACTTTATTTTTGCGGTAAAAACTTTTTCAATGAGTAGCTTCTCTCCGAAGTGAAACAAAAAACCGCCTTTTCAGACGGCTTCTTGGAATATTGAAAGGCTATAAACTAAACAGGTTGAGATGTCTTTTTTCTTTTCCATCCCTTGTAGGGGTTGTAACCATTAGTCTTTTTTTGATAATAACCTGTACCGTCATAAGGACGTTTATCGGGGTGGCTTTTACATTCTACCGAGCAAGCTCCTTCGTATTCCCAACCACATTTCTCGCAAATAGGAACGTGATTATTGCACCAAGGATTGGCACAATTTACCATTCTATCGCATTCAGTGCCGCAAATATAGCAATGTGAGATAACTTTAGGATTTACTTTATTGACATCTACAGCAATTCGGTTATCAAAAACGTAACATTTGCCTTCAAAATCCTCTCCACCAGTTTCTAAACCATATTTGATGATACCACCATGTAGTTGATAGACATTCTCAAAGCCCTGCTCTAAAAGATAGGCACTGGCTTTTTCGCATTTGATGCCCCCTGTGCAGTAGGTAATGATTTTCTTACCTTTCAGCAAAGGGAAAACCTCTTTAACTTTTTCAGGAAACTCACGGAAGTTTTCAATATCTAATGTAATAGCATTTTTGAATTTACCGAGTTTATGCTCATAGTTGGAGCGAGCATCTAAAATTACTACATCGGGTTCATCTTTCATTTTTTTGAAATCTTGGGGAGAAAGATGAATACCTGTTTTTTTGGTGGGGTCTATGTGTCGCAGTCCTGAATGAACAATTTCGGGTTTTACTCTTACGTGAATTTTGGTAAAAGTATGTCCCTTGACTTTTTCAATTTTGAAGTCGGTATTTTTGAACCGTTCATCGGAAAGGACGTAATTCATATACTTTTGGCAGGCTTCTTTGGTGCCTGAAACCGTACCATTCAGTCCTTCGTGAGCAATGATGATACGTCCTAAAATGCCGTTTTCAATGCAAAATAAATGGTGTTCTTCACGATAAGACTCGGGGTCGGCAATGTGGGTGTAACAATAATACAACAACACCCAATATTCTTGTTCTTGGGTAAGATTTTGATTTTCCATACAACCTATTGTTTGGCTCTGCTTCAAACAGAGTGGTTAAAAAATTTTTGCAAAGATAAGATTTTGCAGGAAAACTAAAAAATGATTTTTGTCAGTTATTGAATTTTTCTCCTTAATGATAAAAGTTTGCCAACTTTTTATGCTAAAATCAAACAAATCATCAACTCAACATAAATTCAATATCTTCGGCAGAAAATTGCTTAAAAATGCCTTCTTCAAGGCTTATCAAATGCTCTGAAAGTGCTTTTTTACGTTCTTGCAGTTGTAAGATTTTTTCCTCTACACTTCCGTGAGTGATGAATTTATAGGCAATTACATTTTTAGTTTGTCCGATGCGATAGGCTCTATCAATAGCTTGGTCCTCTACGGCGGGATTCCACCAAGGATCTAGTAAGAAAACATATTCGGCGGCAGTTAAGTTCAGCCCTGTACCACCTGCTTTCAGTGAAATCAAAAAAATAGGAATTTTAGGATTTTCTTGAAATAAATTTACTTGTTCTTGTCGGTTGGTAGTTGTTCCGTCTAAGTAGGCGTAACCGATGTGGTTTTCTTCAAGATACTTACGAAAAATTGCTAAATGCTTCACAAACTGACTGAAAATCAAGACTTTTTTACCTTCGGCTAAAAGGGTTTGCAACTTGTAGATAACATCTTCTGTTTTTCCTGAAACTCCTTGAAAATCATTTTTGACAAGTTGCGGATGATTAGCTATTTGTCGAAGTTCTGTAAGGGCTTTCAGAATAATAAATTGCGATTTAGCAACTCCTAATTTTTCAATTTGCTCCAAAATCTGATTGCGATACTTGGATTTGGTTTCTTCGTAGATTTTTGCTTGTTCGGTAGTCATTTCGCAAAATGCGATATGTTCCATTTTGGGGGGTAATTCGGTAGCTACTTGTTCTTTGGTACGGCGTAGAATGAACGGCTGTATAATTTTCTTTAACTTTTCAAGTTTTGAATGATTTTCCTCTTTTTCAATGGGTTTGAGAAAGTTTTTCTTGAAAAATGCTTGCTCGCCAAGCAAACGAGGATTAGCAAAATTCATCTGCGACCATAAATCCATAAGACTATTTTCCACAGGCGTACCCGTGAGAAGTAGTTTTTTTTCGGCATTGAGCAAGCAAACAGCCTGTGAAATATATGATTGTGGGTTTTTAATAGCTTGCGACTCGTCCAAGATTACATAGTTGAACGCAATTTTAGAAAGTTCCTCAATATCCATTCGCACTACTCCATAGGAGGTGAAAATTACGTCAAATTTATGCAAATAAGGCAGTTTTTGTTCTCTTTGCGAGCCTGTATAGCTTACAATTTGCAAATAGGGAGTGAATTTTTTGGCTTCTAACTCCCAATTATAGAGCAAAGAAGTAGGCATAACTACCAAAGAAGGTTTCATTGAGCCTTTTTCTTTTTCATATTGCAATAAGGCAAGGGTTTGCAAGGTTTTACCCAGTCCCATATCATCAGCCAGAAAGCCTCCCAAACGATTTTCACTCAAAGCACAAAGCCAGTTGAAACCTGCTTTCTGATAGTTGCGTAGAGTGGCTTTCAGCCCTTTGGGCAAAGGATAATCCGTAATTTCTTGCGATAGCAAATTTTTCAGTTTTTCTTGAATGGATATTTCAAGGTCTTGATTTTGAGCTACTTCTTGTAAAAGTGGCAAATGATATTTGGCAAGTTTCAAAGAATGGTTTTCTACTTCGGTAAGGGCAAATACTTCGCTATACCTACTGAACCACTCTTCGGGAATAAGAGCAATTTCGCCATTAGGCAGTGGAAATTCTCTTATGCCCCCCAGAATGTAAGGACGTAATTTGAGAAAAGGAATTTCAAAATCGCCAAAACGAATGATGGCTTTCAAATCTAACCAATCATTATTTTCAGTGGCTTTAAGTGTAATAGAACTTTTGCCAAAAAAATATTTTTTCCCATTCTCAAAATTTTGCTCCAGAACAATTTGTTCAGCGGGCAGATGTTCAGCGTTTTTTTCAAGCCATTGTAAAGCCTTTTGCGGTGGCAAAACAAGTTTTCCTGTATTGATTTCCAGATTTTTATTTTTTAGAAATTCAAAAACGTTTTTTTCAAAAACTTTGTTTTTTACGATTTTATGAAAAACATAACAATCATCTCGTAATTTTTCTAATTTCACGAAAGCAGGTTTGTGGTCATTTTCAGCAGGAAACGAGTAAGAACCATAACGAAAAAATAACTCAAACAAAAATTCTGTTTCTACTTCATTTTCTTGATTTTCGTTTTCAAAGAGATTGCCTGCGGGGGTTTGACAAATCGCACTTACTCGTAGAACAGCCTCAGGGGCAAAATTTTCTGAACGAATAGTAAATCCTTCGCCTTTGGCAGAAACATCAAAAGAGGCTACCAACGGTACCACAAATTTCTGAAAGTAATTTTCTTCAATACTGCGAGGAATGTTGATATACCATTTTTGCAAGAATGGACGTAATTTATTGCCGTCAATATTTTGTTCAAAGTGATAGAGTGTATTTTCCAGAAGTAGCCAAGCCTTCTGATTGCAAAGTACACGAGCATCTTTGAACTGAAAAGCTAATTTTTTGCCTTCGTAGAGTAAGGTAGGAAAATAATGCGTTTCTTTGGCATCTCTGACAAAATGAAAAAGCACTGAGACAGGTTTATGGGCTATTCGGATACGCCTCCAGGTGGGATTGCCGTCTGTTCCCATAATGAAAAAAGGCTTCTCGTGCGTCTGAATAAGTTTGAGAATTTCGTTGATACGGCTATCCACAAATTCCTCAATAACTATTGGCAGGTTTTTATCACCTCTATCTTTGT
>JANWZC010000155.1 GCA_025054975.1 Raineya sp. | reverse complement strand
TCTGGAATAATGTTTTGCTCATTGAACAATTTGAAGAAGTCAAAAAAAACTTTTCGGCAGGCATCGGTTGATGATGTACTACGCTATTGCCCCACTTACGACTCAAAAAGGCTTTATATTTTTGTAAATCACTTTTCAAAACTTCCCAGTCCTCAATTTGATTTCCTACCAAAATAGCACTACTAGTTTTCTGATGAAATTCCCAATGTTTTTGCAAGGCATCAGGTTCTAAACGCATATCATCATCAACGAAAATAAGCCATTCGGCAGAAGCTTTGTTTGCCCCTGTATTTCTTGCTCCTGCACGTCCTTTGTTTGCTTGATAAACCACTTTCAAAGGAAAATTGAATTGACTTTCTGCAAGAATTTCTTGGGTTTTATCGGTAGAGCCGTCTATCACTACAATAACCTCAAATTCCCGAAAGGTTTGTTTTTCTAACGAACTTAAAACATTCAAAATTTTATTTGCTCCGTTGTAAGTGGGAATTACCACTGAAATTTTTATCATTTGCTTGGAAGTGTTTTTTGTTGTTAATTCGCAAAAGATTTACAAAAATATGAATTTAGCCTTAAAAGTTGCAGGAAAATATTTTCTCTCCAAAAAACGAAATCTTTTTATCAACATCATTTCGGCAATTACGGTGGTAGTGATTGCTTTGGCTACAATAGCTTTTATTGTGCTGCTTTCGGTTTTCAATGGTTTAGAGGCTCTTTTACGCAATCAGTACAATATTTTGAACCCTGAACTTAAAATTTCTCCCGTAAAAGGCAAATTTTTTGTGTATGACGAAAAATTGAAGCAAAAAGTGCAGTCGGTTGCAGGAATTAAGGTAGTTTCAGAAGCTATTGAAGATGATGCTGTATTTCGCTATAAAGACCGCCAAATGGTAGGTAAAATCAAAGGGGTAACTGAAAATTTTGAGCAGTTGGAAGGCATTGCAAAGCAGGTGCGTGCAGGAGAGTTCAAACTTTACGAGGGTGAATATGCTCGGGCAGTGGTAGGATTGGGAGTTTTTCAGATGCTCACTATGAATATGGGTGATGACGTACTAGAAATTTGGTATCCGAACCGCAAACAAAAAATCTCAATGACCGAAAAAGATATTCGTAAGTTGGCTCTACTGCCTTCGGGGATTTTTGAGGTAGAATACGAACACGATGGCAAATACATCATTGTACCTATTGAATTCACCGAAGAACTAATGCAATACTCTAACAATGAACGCAGTTACTTGGAAATTGCTGTCAAAGATAAAAAACAAATTCCCAAGATTCAGAAAGAATTGCAGAAATTGCTTGGAAATGATTTTTTGGTACAAAATCAGGAAGAACAACAATATGAAATTCTGCGGGCTATACGTATTGAAAAATTAGTTACTCGGATTGCTCTTTCTTTTGTGTTTTTGATAGCGTGTTTTAACATTTTCTTTTTGCTTTCTATGATGGTGATTGAAAAACGCAAAGATATTGCTGTTTGGCAAGTTTTGGGGGCTGAAAAAAGTTTTATTCGCCGAGTATTCATTGGACAAGGACTTATGATTGCTCTTGCAGGAGGCATCTTGGGACTGATTTTAGGGTATTTGCTTTGCTTTTTGCAACAAAAATACGGCTTTGTGAAAATGAACATCACTTCAACGATTGTAGATGCCTATCCTGTAAAAATGGATTGGGTAGATTTTGTTTTTACGTTTCTAACGATTGTAGTTTGTACGTGGTTTGTAGCACTTTTTCCCGCAAAAAATGCCCTTAAAACTGATTTGCGAGAAAATCTGTAAGGTTTATGCAAGATTTCAAAGAAATATTGAACGAAATCCCCCAAGAAGCAGGTATCTACAAATTTTTTGATGCCAACGATACTATTATTTACGTGGGGAAAGCCAAAAACTTGAAAAATAGAGTGAGTTCGTATTTTACGGGTTTGCAAAATCATAGTCGTAAAACACAAAGATTGATTTCTCAAATTCATCGCATAGAGTATGTAGTGGTGAATTCGGAATTAGATGCCTTACTGTTGGAAAATGCTCTTATCAAGGAGTTTCAGCCCAAGTACAACATCTTGCTCAAAGATGATAAAACTTATCCTTACATCTGCATCACCAATGAGCCTTTCCCACGAGTAATTAGCACTCGCCGTTTTGAGCGTGAAAAAGGCACATATTTTGGTCCTTACGCCAATGTACGTGCTATGAACGAATTGCTGGAACTTATACGCCAACTTTATACCATTCGGACTTGCTCTTATCACTTGTCGCAAGAAAATATTGCTCAACGTAAGTTTAAGGCTTGTTTGGAGTTTCATATCAAGAATTGCAAAGCTCCCTGCGAAGGTCTGCAAAGCGAGGCAAATTATTTGGAGGATATTGAACAAATCAAGAAAATCTTGAAAGGCAATATCAAGGCGGTTAGGGAAAAATTAGAGCAAGAAATGTATGCGTATGCATCTGAACTTGCTTTTGAAAAAGCTCAAGAATGCAAAGAAAAAATTGAACTTTTGCAGATTTTTCAAGAAAAATCCCAAGTGGTTAATCCGAACATTACCGATGTAATGGTACTTACCATAGCCACAGATGAAGAAAATGCTTTCATCAATTTTTTAGATGTACAAAACGGCACTATTCTACACGCTGAAAGTTTGCAAATTGAAAAGAAATTAGAGGAAACTCCCGAAGAAATTGCTCTTTTGGCTGTTTTGAACCTGAAAGAAAAATACAATAGCCCTGCCCAAGAAGTGATTTGTAACATTGCGATTACTGAAAATCCTACGAATTTGCGTTTTATTTTACCCCAAGTGGGCGACAAAAAGAAACTTTTAGACCTTTCGCTGAAAAACTTATATTTTGCTCAAAAAGAGCATTTGCGTAAGCAAGTAGAACGCAAGCAGAAATCTTTGGAAAGCACCCAACGCGTTTTGGAAACCTTGCAGAAAGATTTGCGTTTGCAAGAATTGCCTGTGCATATTGAATGTTTTGATAATTCTAACATTCAAGGCACTACACCTGTTGCGGCTATGGTGTGTTTTTTGAACGGAAAGCCCTCTAAACGTAATTACAGGCATTTTAACATTAAGACCGTAGTGGGAGCGAATGATTTTGCGTCTATGTATGAAATTGTTTTCAGGCGTTACAGGCGACTTTTAGATGAAAAACAACCTCTGCCGCAACTTGTCATCATTGACGGCGGCAAAGGACAACTTTCGGCGGCATGTAAAGCATTGCAAGATTTGGGTATTTACGGCAAAATGGCAATTATTGGCATTGCTAAAAGATTAGAAGAGATTTACTTTCCTGATGATGAAGTGCCTTTGCATTTATCCAAAAAATCGGAATCTTTGAGGCTAATTCAGCAAATTCGTGATGAAACACATCGTTTTGCCATTACGTTTCACCGAGATAAACGCAGTAAAAAGGCATTAGAAAGTGAGCTGACCAATATCAAAGGCATAGGTGAAAAAACTATGCAGAAACTCTTGGGGCATTTCAAGTCTTTGGAGAACCTGAAAAGAGCAAGTGTAGAAGAGATTGCAGAAATCACTAATAGAAAAGTAGCAGAACTTTTGCAGAAATATTTTCAAGAGGCTTGACAAAATTTTTTTAAGAAAATTTTGGAAAAGTAGAAGAAATCCTCTAATATTGCAGTCCCAAATCCAAATAAGCCTAGGTGGCGGAACTGGTAGACGCGTACGACTCAAAATCGTATGCCTTCGGGCGTGCCGGTTCGATTCCGGCCCTGGGTACTGAAAGCTCTCAAAAAATTTTGAGGGCTTTTTTATTTATGCTACTAAAACTATTTGTTCTTGTTTGATAGCAATTTTTTGCATAATATATGCAAATTGCTGTTGTGTTTTGGGTTCAAGGGTGAGATAATCAACTTTGCTTTCCCAAGATTGGATTTGCTTCTCAAAAGTCGTAAGCAATGCCTTCAAAATATCTTTTGAACCTTGTTTTTCGTAAAAAAGAATAGCTTGATAAAACAAGTCTATCAATTCATTGTAAGGGAAAAGTGAAGAACATTTTTTTAGGTAATCCGTAATCATATCAAAAGTATACTCCTTATTAACTTGGTAAATTGCATCTAAAAATACGCAAAAGGAACGGCTATTTTGATAAGATTGAACTAATGAAAATACTTTCTCAAAATATTGAGAGGTGAGAGAGTCTTTTTGATGGAGATATAACAAGTAATTTGCTGCATAACGCATTTTAGGAAATTCATCGCGAACTTGCTCAAAGGTAGTTTCGCTGAAAGGAAATTTGTGATACAGGTTTTTTAGAATTCTGTGTGCCTGCTTGAATTTATCTTGATGAATTAGTTTTCTGTATGTCATTGCTTGTGAAAAGGCATAATCTCGTAAGCCAAAAGAGCTATTTTTAGGGTTGATGTATTGCGTATAATACTTTTCGGTAGCTTCAAGAAAAGGGGAAAAATGGGTATGTATAGGAGACTCATATAAATATAACTGCCCTGCGGGAGTTTTGGCAAGTTCTTTGGTTAGCACTTGAAAGGCTTTTTTATCACGAGCAAAATGTGTCCATAGGATAGGGCTTACTTTCTGTTCCCAAATTTCAGTAAGTTGATTCTTTTTCTTATCCGCAGGGGCGGGTAGTTGGTTGATATATTCAATGACGGTTTCAAAATTGTGATTTTTGAGACAAATTTTAAGCAAATGTGTATCATCAATTACTTGGTTAGGGGTAGGTTCAAAGTGAGGGATAGCGTAGAAATCATTTTCTTTCTTGAAACTATCCCAATTTCGGTAGCCTATAAATTGACACAAAATATCAAGTGTAGCTTGTCTGAAATCTGATTTATTAGGAATTAGCCCGAAGAGGCGTTTGAGCGTTGTATCGGAGACTTGTTCGTGGAGTTGGTTTTCTATTGCCAGAGCTATTTTGCTGATAGCTGCATAACTTGCAGAGCGATAATGAACTTTTTCCAAAATCTTTTCCTGTAAAAGTTTCAAAAATGCGGCATCTTGCATAGCTCTAACTTTTGTCAAGTTTAAGAATTTTGTGAGTTAATACCAATTTTTTTCCAAAAAAATTTTTCTTTTCCAAAGTTAAAAATTCCATTTCCTTCAAAATTTGCATAAATGGCGGGTTTTAGGCAGTTTTTGAGTTATATTTTATATTGAAATATATTTATTTGTTTATTGAAAATTTAACAAAATCCTCACTAAACGCCGTTCAATTTTATGATTATCAATTTTTTATATTTAAACAAATTTGACCAAAATTTTTTTGGAGAGCATTTTACTTTTGTAACGAACATTAAACATTAACGCAAGTGAAAGTCATCAAGATAACAGGACGAATGAGCGTGAAGCGTCTGCGGAAAGAATTATACGAAAAGGAAGGTTTGCGAGTATGTGTGTATTCGTCTGCGACAAGCACTGAACCTGCCTCTGATGAAAGTACATTAAGTAAAGTTTCTTTTGTTCGCATACCCACTAATTTTCTTGAAATAAGAGGCAATATGCTTGTAGAAAACTTTGAAAAAATGTTTCTGGAACGCTTCGGAGTGAGAATAGAAGTAGTAGATAAAGAAGGACGAGCCGTAGATAAAAGTTTTTCACTTTCGCAGGCTAATTTGAAAAAATGCATATAAAAAAAGGGTGGATGCCGAAAAACCCATTTAATAGAGTAGGCACAACTAAAAAATCATTTTGTTATGAGAAATCTTATTTTGTTATTCGGCTTTCTTCTAATAGTTACCCCTTTATTTGCACAATTAAAGGTTTTCAAGGGTACAGCAAAAGATGAATTTGATATTGTTGGTAATTTAATTTATACTTATTATGAAAAAAATGGAGATATAATAAAAGAAGGTGATTTTTCTTTTAGTAAAACCATAGCAGATGGTTCCTCGTTTTCTTTGAAAGGAAAATTTAAAAATAACAAAAGAAATGGAATGTGGAATTTTTTACTCATAAATAAGCAAAGTGTGGGCACCTTTATTTTAAAAGTAGATGCTTCATATAGCGATGGAATTCCTGATGGATTGTGGCAGGCTATTCGTACTGCAAATGGTAAACAGGTGTATTCAATTAAAATGACCTTAAAAAAAGGTAATGTAATTGGTTTTAATTTAGAAACGGTGAAGCAAGGGAATTTTGACATTATTTATTACGGTTATTTGTTAAATGCTAGTCTCAAAAC
>JANWZC010000154.1 GCA_025054975.1 Raineya sp. | reverse complement strand
AGGCTTAATGACTGTGGTTTCGCTTCTGCAAAATACACTACTTGCAGCAAAGAAAGAAATTTATAGTCAATGACCTAAATCTAATTCAAAAGTTTTTTAGCATTTCAGTTTTTTTACCGAATATAGCCGAATCAGACCTGACGACCAAAGGAGAAATTCATTAACCGTTCTCCTCAAAAACACTTTTCGTTAATACAAAACTAATTTTCTTCTTTACAAATGAGCAATTTGCAACGTCTTCATTGGAACTACCTTTTAGGTTTCCAGTCTAACTCATCGTCATCATCTTCAAATTTTCCAAAATCTTTTGTATTGAACATTCCTGAAAGCAAGTCAGAAAATTGCAAACTACGAGTAAGCACTTTTTTAGAAAGTTGTGAGTATTCAGCAAGTCCGTGTAAGGCAAATTCCATCATTAAAAATTTTTCATTTTCAGAAAGATTTTTGAACGTTTTTTCCACTAATTTTTCCAAACCTTTTACTTTTCGCAACTCTCGGCGATAAGTTTCATTGGAGGCATCATTGAGCAAATCTAAGGTATTTCCACTACCAAACCACTCCAAAACTTCGTGATAAGGATTATTTTCTTTCATTTTTTTGGCTTTCTCGGGTTCGGGAAAATATTGTACAAATTGAGTGCGTATAGCTTTGCTAATCAGATGCTGAGCTACGTTTGCTGTACCTTCCTGCTCACCTTCATAAACTAACTCAATTTTGCCCGTAATAGAAGGAATTACACCAATCAAGTCGCTAATGCGTGTGTGCGTGTGGGTTTCGTTGTTCAAGAGCAGACGTCTTTCGGCGGAACTGACTAAATTTTCCAAAGCCGAAATAGTCAATCTTGCAGAAACACCGCTTTTAGCATCAATATACTCACTCTGACGAGCTTCTACGGCAATTTGTTCAATCAGGTTGCGTAAAAGGTCGTTGATTTGCACTCTATCTTTTTGCAGTGGAGCAAGGTGAGCCTCCTGAGCAGTGATTTTCTTACCAATTTCAATACTTTTCGGATAATGCGTAAGTATCTGACTATCAATGCGGTCTTTGAGAGGCGTAACAATAGAACCACGATTAGTATAATCTTCGGGATTAGCGGTGAAAACAAATTGGATATCCAAAGGCAAACGCATCTTAAAGCCTCTAATCTGAATATCCCCTTCCTGCAAAATATTGAACAAAGCCACTTGAATACGTGCTTGTAAATCAGGTAATTCGTTAATTACGAAGATACATCTGTGAGAACGAGGAATAAGCCCAAAGTGAATGACTCTTTCATCTGAATAAGGCAATTTGAGGCTGGCGGCTTTGATGGGATCTACATCACCAATTAAATCAGCTACCGATACATCAGGCGTAGCAAGTTTTTCGGTGTAACGTTCAGAGCGGTGAAGCCAACTAATAGGTGTATCGTTACCTTTTTCGGCAATTAAATCTTTGGCGTAACGAGAAATTGGAGCAAAAGGGTCATCATTGAGTTCTGAACCTGCTACTACGGGAATGTATTCATCAAGCAAATTCACCATAAGACGAGCAATGCGTGTTTTTGCTTGCCCCCGCAAGCCAAGCAAAATAATATGATGTTTGGAAAGTATAGCTCGTTCAATATCAGGAATAACGGTTTCTTCATAGCCCCAAATGCCTTCAAAAGGATTTTCACCATTACGAATTTTGCGAATAAGATTTTCTCGCAATTCTTCCTTGATAGAACGTGTCTGATAGCCCGAAGCCTTTAACTCTCCGAGGGTTTGTATAGAAAGCAAACTTTGATAGGTTTTCATGCACTTACAAATTTCTTGTAAAACGCTTTTTGCAAAAGATTGTTTTCTGAAATTAAAAATTTACTATCTTGCAAAAACTTTTGAAAACGCAAGAACTAAAAAAATATTGTTTGCTCACCTAATTTTTTTATAAATTTATGTGCAGAGTCATCATTACGCAATCAAACTATATTCCTTGGAAAGGCTACTTTGACTCTATCAATCAGGTAGATGTATGCGTATTGTATGATGAAGTGCAATTTACTAAACGCGACTGGCGAAACCGCAATATCATCAAAACCCCACAAGGCACACAATGGCTCACTATTCCTGTAAAAGTGAAAGGGAATTTTTATCAAAAAGTGCAAGAAGTAGAAATCAGCGAAAAAGATTGGGCAAAAAAACATTGGAAAACCCTTGAACTCAATTACAAAAAGGCTAAATGTTTTCATGAAATTGCTCCACTACTTGCAGATTTTTATCAAAACACACAACATATTTTACTTTCAGAAATCAATGTAACCTTGATACGTCTGATTTGCCAAATTCTCAAAATTCAGACACCCATTTATTTTTCCAATGAATTTCCTGTTCGGCAAAGTGGCAAAAACGAAAGATTGATTGATATTTGCCTGCAACTCGGTGCAACAGAATATTACACAGGAGCTTCTGCTCGCAATTACCTTGACGAACAACTTTTTGCACAACACGGCATTACCGTAAAATATTGGGATTATAGTGGTTATCCTGAATATTCACAACTTTACGGAAATTTTGTGCATGAAGTTTCTATTGTAGATTTGCTTTTCAATGAAGGGTTTCAAGCACCTAAATTTATGAAAAGTTTTTCAAACGAAAAGATTTTGCAACCTGTTTGAATATGAAATTATCGGTACTCACTACGCTTTATTATTCCGAAAACTACATACAAGAATTTTACGAAAGAACATTGGCTTGCCTAAAACAAATCCCTTGCACATACGAATTTATTTTCGTAGATGATGGTTCTCCTGATAATTCCTTGCAAAAAGCCTTATCTATTGCTCAAAAAGATGAAAACGTAAAAGTTATTGAACTTTCTCGCAATTTTGGTCATCACCCTGCAATGCTTACAGCCTTACAGAATGCCACAGGCGATTGGATTTTCTTGATTGATAGTGATTTGGAGGAAGCTCCTGAACTTTTGCTAACTTATTGGCAAGAATTACAAAATCATCCGAATTTTGACGTAATCTATGGCGTACAAGAAAAACGCAAAGGAGGCTGGTTTGAAAAAATAAGTGGTAGCCTATATTACAAGCTATTCAATTTAATTTCAGACATTGACTACCCCGCCGATACGCTTACAGCCCGCTTGATGAGCCAAAAATACGTGCAAGCCCTCCTACAATTCCCTGAACGAGAAATGGATTTGTGGTGTATTTTTCAAATGGCAGGGTTCAAGCAAAAGGCTATTGTTGTCAGTAAAGGTTACAAAGGCAGTTCTACTTATACGTTCAAACGCAAATTGCAAATTGCTCTTAATACGATTACTTCTGTAAGTCATAAGCCTTTGTACTTTATTTTTTATCTTGGGCTATTGATTACGATTTTTGCATTTTTCTACATTGCTTGGGCAATTTATCAATATTTTGCCTATGACGAAAAAATTGAAGGTTGGACAAGTTTAGCAGTTTCTATTTGGGCTATCGGCGGACTTGTCATTTTTAGTATTGGGATTTTAGGAATTTATTTGGCAAAGATTTTCCTTGAAATCAAACAGCGTCCTCGTAGTTTGGTGAGAAATACATTTGGTTTGTACTACAATCAAGAAAACAAATCTTCTAACGCTTCCTCTTTGGCTGTTAAGCATACTTCCGCTCACTTGGAAACAATTTCAAACTTGAAAGAGCAAGCTAAAAGTAGTTCTGAATAACTTTTTTACAAAACCATTTCTCATTTGATGTAAAATTTTTCAAAAATTATGCAGAAAATATTACAAACCCTTAATGAATTTTATGCCGAACAACTTGCTTTGCATGGCTCTACTGCACAAGGTGTCAATTGGAAAGATGAACATGCTCAAATTGGTAGGTTTGAACAATTGCTCAAAATTCTGCCCTGTAATTCAGATTTTAGCATTGCAGATTTAGGTTGTGGTTATGGTGCTTTGGCTGAATTTATGCAAAAAAAAGGTTTCACTAACTTTCAATTTTACGGCTACGACCTTGCTCCCGCAATGATTGAGCAAGCACGAAAAACTTATCCTCATCTTAATTTTGCTCAATTTTTTCTTTTGCAACATCCTTCTGAAATGAAAGAAGCCGACTTTGTAGTAGCCAGTGGCATTTTCAATAAAAAGTTAGACCTAAAAGAATATGAATTTTTAAGCTATATTTTAGAAACTTTGGAGATAATGCATCAAAAAAGTCGTTTAGGTTTTGCGTTCAATATGCTAACAAGTTATTCAGATAAGGAAAAACAACGCTCTGACCTTTACTATGCTAATCCTTGTTTTATGTTTGATTATTGCATGCGTAATTTTTCTCGAAATGTGGCTCTACTGCACGATTATCAAATGTATGATTTTACAATTTTGGTGAGAAAATAAAAAAGCTACAGCACAAAGCCGTAACTTTTCAATGTTAGATTTTATTCAAAGTACTAGTTCAAACTCTTAAATTCTTTCTTTGGGCAGTTGAATAACAAACTCTGAGCCTTTACCTTCTTCACTATTTACAAAGATTTGTCCATTGTGTTTTTCAATGATGCCGAAAGTAATGGAAAGACCTAAACCTGTACCTACCCCTACAGGTTTGGTTGTGAAGAAAGGCTCAAAAATACGACGTTTTACTTGTTCGCTCATACCTATGCCGTTATCTTTGATGCGAATGATTACATTTTCTTCTTGATTCTCAGTGTATATTGAAATTTCACCATCTTTTCTATCCTCAGGAATGGCTTGAATAGCATTATTCAAAATATTCATAAATACCTGATTGAGCTGACCAGGGTAGCAATAGATATCTGGCATAGTCTCATCGTAGTATTTTTTCACTGTGATTCTACCCTTCATCTTGTTGTTAAGCAGGATAAGAGTAGATTCTATACATTCTTTGATATTTGATGGCTTGCGTTCTTCTTCATCAAGACGACTGAAGATACGCAATCCTTTCACTATCTCCATAGTACGAATAGCCCCTTTCTTGATGTCAGCAACTAAATGTTCAATATCTTGGGTAAGTTCTTCAAAACCGAGTTGTTCTTTAAGTTGTTTGGCTTCTTGGATAATAGCATCTTTATTGCCATTAGCATTGTCCAATTCATTGTATTTATTGACAATTTCCATTAAATCATCCAATGAAATTTTAAGGGTATCAATACCATTATACACAAAGTTAATAGGATTATTGATTTCGTGAGCGATACCAGCCGTAAGTTGACCTAGGGAAGCCATTTTCTCGTTATGTACAAGCTGTCCTTGCGTTTCTTTAAGCTGAGCTACAAGTCTATCCAACTCCTCTCTCTGTTTTTTCTCTACTTCTAAGGATTCTTTAAGTTGTTTTTCAGCCATCATTAATCTTTCATTTGCCTCTAACTGAGCTTCTGCCAAAGCACGCATATCTTCTTCGGCACGGCGGGCTTTTTCCAGAGCTAAACGTAATTCTTCTTCTGCTTTTCTACGTTTGTCTGCCTCAATCATAAGTGATATAACTTCGGCAATAGAACGAGCAAAGTTTTCATCTTCTTGTGTCCATTGCCTAAAACCTTCTCCAACATATTCGCAACACATTACTCCTTTCAACTCTCCAGAAACACGAATAGGCACATCAAGCATAGAATTGATACCCAAAGGCTTCAGATATACCTCCGAAAACTCAAAAGTATTAGGGTGTGTATGAGCATTATGAGCTACAATTGCCAAACCACTTTTTACTCCTTCAAAATAAGCAGGAAAATCTTTGGCAAAAAGCTCCACACCCGCCGAATGTTGATTTTTTGACCTTTCAAATAAATCGCGAGAAATGATGCTCACCCCAGTATAATCCCAAATGCTTACTCTTTCTATACCTAACCCTTCTGCCACTGCTTCCGTGATTGCTTGGAAGGCTTTTTCCAAGGAGCCATACTTATCAAAAGAAGTAGTCGAGAGCTTAGTGAGAATAGCATTGTATTTTTCTATCTTAGCTTGACGTTCTTTTTCAATTCTTTGGGCTTTGAGAAGTTGCTCATTAATTTCCATTTGAGCCTCAGCAAGCTGACGCATTTCGCGTTCAGCTTTTTCAAGCTCTTCGGCACGTCTGCTCAATTCTTTTTGAGCCAATGCCAAACTATTAGTAATTATTTTTTGCTGTTCTAATGCTTCCTCTAAATCCTTTTTGGATTTTTCTAGTTCTCTTTGTGAAGCGAGGAGTTTTTCATTTGCCTCTAATTGTGC
>JANWZC010000153.1:3206-6183 GCA_025054975.1 Raineya sp. | reverse complement strand
ACCAAGCCGCTCAAAGCCTCGCATATCATAGCTATTGGCATGAAACGTAGCGACCAAGTGCCTGAAATTGAAGAAATTGAAGCGGTTGCCTGTGCCGTACAGAACATGTATCTTACTGCTGCCGCATACAACATAGGCGTGTATTGGGGCAGTGGAGGCATTACTTATTACCCTGAAGCTAAATCTTTCTTTGGTTTGGGCGAAAATGATAAACTTTTAGGCTTTTTGTACGTGGGACATATCGCCAAAGCCTCTCCCGATAGCACTCGCAAACCTATTCAAGAAAAAGTTACTTGGGTGAGTTGAGTTTAGGGTAGTATGAAAAATCTTTGATAATATTTAACTTAATACAAGTTCTTTGGTAAGATACGCAAAAAACTCATATCCAAGTTTTTTTGTTGAAGAAGAATCTACTTTGTGAAATGCTACTAAAAAATTTACAATTTCATAACATTCCAAACTTGATTTTCTCGATTTCATAAGTTTATTTTACACCGATTTTTCAACCAAAACCCTTATTTTTATGCTAAAATACAGAAAATCAATGAATTACCCCCCCCACTTGGGAAATTAAAGTGGATTGCTCTTTTGTTTTTTTTATCTAGTCTTGTTTCCTGTAAAAAAACTAAAATCATTGAGCCTTCTTCTCATCAAAATTATCAACTATTATCAACAGTTCAGCAATGGTATGCTAAAAATCCTGCCACTTGGAAAAGTTTTACGAAATTTAAAAATGCAAGAGGCGAAAGCGAAAACGATACCTTGTCTTTTTATCCACAATGGCAACAAAATGTTGCAGTAGTAGATAATGAAGGCAACTACGTTTTTATTATTCCTATCCATAGAGATTTGTTAGTTGGATATACTGATGATTTTGATTTTATTCGCCGTTTGCGAATAGTGGTAAGTGTTGATGGTGAAATCTTGCAGGCAAATATCGTTGAAGTTATGACAGAAAGAAATACGTTAGAAACCATTGAAAAGAGCGTATTTCGTAACCTCAACTATTTAGAAGTCGCCAATTTCTCAGGGATTATTTTGGAATATGATTTGAATTATCAATTACAAAGAAGTCGTTTTTGGCTCAATGGTAATTTATTGAGGCAAAATATTGAAATTGCCTATGAACAAGAAACTACCTCTACCTCACAAAGAAGCGGTGATTGCTTTCCCGTTTATATGTACATAAAAATACCAGGAGAGTGCCCCAATAACGGACAGCCCGGACATACTGGTCATTTTTGCTCTGAACCAGATAAGTGGGTGAGGGTATTTGTAGGGTACGACTGCTTTCTTAATAGTATAGTACCTTCCATAGGGGGTATTGGTGGGGGTGCGGCAGTAACAGAACCCCCATCAAACAATGGATTCTTATCAGGTTGCTGCGGAAGTTTGGGAGGAGATACGGGGGGTAATATAGGCGGACCGAGAGGGCATCAGTTTTCTGACCCCATAGAAGACGCAAGAGTACTGAATCAATTGAATGAAATTACCGCAGGTTATGGAATTTTACAAAGCGACGGCTCTTTCAAAGATGCTCCCACTGAAAAGCAAAAACTAGAATTAGCTCGTACTTTGGATAGGCTTATAAAAGCTCACTCTGCCTATAACAAGATGTTCAATATTTTTAAGGAAAAAAATATAAAAATTACTTGGCGTGTAAAACAGAATTTGGGGGAAGGTAAAACCAGAGGAAAAGCACAAGTTTTTGTAAATCCTGACGAAACCCAATTGAATGTAATAAGTTTTAATGGAATCAGTACTATTAAAAATAACTCAATAATGGCAGAAGAGATGATACATATGCTTCAGTTACATAAAAAAGGAGAAGTAACTGGCAATTATTCCATTCCTGATGAACAGCACGTTTGTTCTGAATATGAAGCTAAGGCTATCATAAAGATGATAGCCGCCAACGGAGCAGGAAGAAAATTTGACACAGACTCTTTCTTTGATTCAAAAGAGAAATACAGAGATAGTAATCCTAACAGATATAATGGTATTTTGGCTTTTGAAAAAGCTTTTGATGGCTTTTTAGAGCAATATAGAGGTAGTAATTTTTCTCTACCCAAAAGCCGAAATCAGATGAATTGGCAGTTATTTATGAACTTGCTTGATGATTTCAACCGATACGGACCTGCTGAATACAATTTTCCTGCCAATTACAATGCTAATGGCTGGGAATGGGCAATTATGTTTGAACTTTTTAACTACTAAATCTTATGAAAAAATACATCATATTCTCGCTTCTGCTGAATGCTTGCTGGGTGAAAGCACAAATTCCAACTACTAATTTTACCGTCAATGGACAACACTTTATTGTAGAAGAACTTCCGAATATATTAGTAGTAGAAAACGCCCAAAGTCCTATTAAATCGGGGGCAGTCGTGCCTAACGGAATTCCAAATAGAGATTGCTATTTGGCTCTAATTGGTTTTGCTACTAATCCCTTTTACAATTTCAACTATCGCAAGGAGGACTTTATCAGGTACACTAATATCTTGCGAGAGGTTTTTCCATATACTCGAGCCATGGCTTTGGGAATGAAAAAAAGCATAAATATGTATTTTACTATCAATCCACAAGGGCAAATATTAGAAATACGATACCAATTTGGGAAAGACTTAGCCATTACGCCCAATGAATTAGAACTTTTAGATAGAAGACTCAAGGAAAGTATGTTCTTTACATTCAAACCTAATCACGTGTGTAGTAGTAGTAACGTTATTTCTTTGCAGGTTATATGGGTTACTTTTGAAGAGTTATATTCTCCTTATGGATACGGACTGGGGGAAGATTGGATGGAATTTGATAGACAACTACGAGAACTTATTGAAGAGGGCGAAGACCCCAGAAATTAAACAAAAAAACTCCACTTTCACAAGTGGAGTTTTTTTGTAGAAATTTGTACTTTTGTATGGTAAAAACTATGAAAATTCCACCTACAACACAAAATAAGTCTTATGAAAAACGTCAT
>JANWZC010000153.1:0-3106 GCA_025054975.1 Raineya sp. | reverse complement strand
GAAATTTGTACTTTTGTATGGTAAAAACTATGAAAATTCCACCCACAACACAAAATAAGTCTTATGAAAAACGTCATCTTTTTCGCACTTGCTTTGGTGCTGGCAGTTGTTACAGCCAGCCAAGCACAAATTTTACCAACTCCCGGGCAAAACTCTAATGTTTTGATACTTAAATATAGTAAGACAATTAATGGTGAATATTCTTTTAGCAAGAATATTCTTATCAAAAAGGGTGAAACAACAGAACTACAAGACTCGTATAGGTTTGAAATAAAGTTTGGACGAGGGAACAGAATAAGTGTTGAAGATTTTTACACACTTGACAGAAACTCCTACACCTATAAGAATCCTAACTTATTTGAGGGCATAGCCATTGATGAGAATGGGTTAAGCAACATAGTCTATAATATGAGTGCCAGAGAGTTGCTTAACTATCTACGAGGGCTACAACAAGTGTATATCTTGGATTTAGATAGTCGCAATAGATTTAACGAGTGTAAAGTAATTCGGGTAAGGTACTACTACATTTGCGAACACTCTGGTTGCCACGATTAAAAAATTATGGATTTTGCAGACTAAAAGTCTCTAAATCAAACGTACAACTCAATTACCCACAAACTTAAAAACTCCACCTTCACAAGTGGAGTTTTTTGTGGGAAATTTGTACTTTTGTATGGTAAAAACTATGAAAATTCCACCCACAACACAAAATAAGTCTTATGAAAAACGTCATCTTTTTCGCACTTGCTTTGGTGCTGGCAGTTGTTACAGCCAGCCAAGCACAAATTTTACCAACTCCCGGGCAAAACTCTAATGTTTTGATACTTAAATATAGTAAGACAATTAATGGTGAATATTCTTTTAGCAAGAATATTCTTATCAAAAAGGGTGAAACAACAGAACTACAAGACTCGTATAGGTTTGAAATAAAGTTTGGACGAGGGAACAGAATAAGTGTTGAAGATTTTTACACGCTTGACAGAAACTCCTACACCTATAAGGATCCTAGCTTATTTGAGGGCATAGCCATTGATGAAAATGGGCTAACCAATATAGTCTATAATATGAGTGCCAGAGAGTTACTTAACTATTTACGAGGTCTGCAATATGTGTATATCCTAGATTTAGATAGTCGCAATAGATTTAACGAGTGTAAAGTAATTCGGGTAAGGTACTACTACATTTGCGAACACTCTGGTTGCCACGATTAAAAAATTATGGATTTTACAGACTAAAAGTCTCTAAATCAAACGCACAACTCAATTACCTACAAAAAACTCCACCTTCACAAGTGGAGTTTTTTGTGGGAGATTTGTATGTTGGATTTGTACGAATTATTCTTGAAGGTATCCAAAACGCAAAGAATGGTGGGGCGTTTTTAATGATTTTTCAGCAAAATCACTTTTCATTGAGCATAACATTTTCAACCTTCAATTTGTCTGCTATTTGCTTTTGTGTATCTTTGAAGCCTAAAATTTCAATTCATGAAAGCGGATGTACTTTTAGGCTTACATTGGAGCGATGAAGGTAAAGTAATAAATTTTAACAACTTTACAATAATAGTTGCAAATGCCACAGATATTTTTGTTAAACCTTAAATGTTAAATTTATGAGAAAAAATATTTTTTTGTTTGTTTTGTGTATTTGGGTATTAACTTTTGAGAGTTTTGCTCAAAATTCTACTCTTTGGAATGTCATAGTTAATGTAAGACAGCAGCATTTTCCTGAAACTTTGAATGAGCCCTTACACGCAACGGGCATTTTCTCTTACAAAGAGCCTCTATCAAACAACTATGTTAATCCCAATCAGCAGTTAAGTATCTATTACTTCAAAAGTCCAATGGTAATGATAGATTTTAGAAGTGTAAGTCAAAGTTACTCGTCCAATTCCATTCAAGAAGCTACTGATAAAATTAATAGTTATGACTTGAGTACTATTGCTGGTATAGATTTTTACAAGCCAAATGACTCAAAATGTGCGGTTTGGGGAGGGGCTCAAGCTCATCAGGGAATCATTCTTGTTTATACAAAGCAATTTGCAACTGCTAACCCTTGGATAAGAGATTATTTCAAAATAACATTCTGAACTTTTTTATAATTTGTAGTTTGTTAATGAAATAGCAAGAATCCCAAAACTCCACTTGTGAAAGTGGAGTTTTTTTGTAGAAATTTGTATTTTTGTATGGTAAAAACTATGAAAATGCTACTCTAAGCTCAAAATAAAATTTTCAGGAAAAATCTTAGTGTGTATCCATAAAGCGAATATATTGAAAATAAAATTTAAATACTGCTTTCTTTAATATCGGAAAATCTTATTATAGAACACTAATCAACGTTAATATCTAGCGTAACTACCTTAACCCTAACAAATGGATGAAAATTATTTAAGAAGTTTGTATAACGCCTCTTATCTATTTTCATTTTACAAATATTGCACTATCCTCAGAACTTTCCTAACTTTGTCCCTCAAAACTTTTTGATACAAGTAAAAAAAGAATGTAGAATTATGCTTGACAAATTAGAAGCCATAAAAGAGCGTTTTGAGGAGGTGGGTCGTTTGATTACTCTGCCTGAAACTATGGCAGATATGAAAAATTTTGCCAAACTCAACAAAGAATATAAAGATTTACAAAAAATCGTTGATAAGTACAATGAATATAAACTCATTTTGGGTAATATCGAAAACGCCAAACAAGTCATTGCAAACGAAAAAGACGAGGAATTTAGAGAAATAGCAAAAATAGAATTAGATGAACTTTTGCCCAAAAAAGAACAAATTGAGGAAGAAATCAAAGTTTTACTTATCCCCAAAGACCCTAACGATAGCAAAAACGTAATTTTAGAAATCCGAGCAGGTACGGGTGGTGATGAGGCTTCACTTTTTGCAGGCGATTTATTGGAAATGTATCAACGTTTTGCTCAAAGTCAAGGTTGGACTTTTGAAATTTTAGACTACACCGAAGGCACTGTGGGTGGTTACAAAGAAGTAATTGTTAGCATCAAAGGTGAAGATGTATATGGCAAGATGAAGTATGAGTCAGGGGTGCATAGGGTACAACGCGTACCCGCTACCGAAACACAAGGTAGAGTACATACTTCTGCCGCT
>JANWZC010000152.1 GCA_025054975.1 Raineya sp. | reverse complement strand
CAAGGGGTAAAGTTTCACGATGCCGACTGCTTTCCCGATGGAAAAGGTAGAGAGGTTACCGCTGAGGATGTAAAATATTGTTTTACAAGAGTTTGCACCCAAGATAAAAATAATCAAGGTTTTACTATTTTTGAAGGGTTGCTTAAAGGAGCAGATGAATACTATCAAGCCTCTGCTAACGGCAATAAACCTGCCAAAGAAATTGAGGGCATTCAAGTGCTTGATAAATACACCATTCGCTTGCAACTTACACGCCCATATACACTTTTTACAACGAATTTAGCACGTCCTTTTGCTTTCATTTATCCCAAAGAAGCCGTAGAAAAATATAAAGATGAAATGCGTATCAAGGCAGTAGGAACAGGACCTTTTATGATTTCCAAAGTTGATGAAGGCTCTCTTATTATCTTGAAACGAAATCCTAATTACTACGGCAAAGATGAACACGGCAATCAATTACCCTTCTTAGACGGAGTGCGTATTTCGTTCATTAAAGAAAAGAAAACAGAACTTTTAGAATTTGAAAAAGGTGGGTTGGACTTGGTTACACGTTTGCCAACAGAAGAAATTATTGAAATTCTTTCCAAAGACAAAGATACTGCCAATCGTAAATTTGAACTAGAACGCGTACCCGAAATGACTACGCAATACATGGTCTTTATGACCCAAAAAGGACTTTTCAAAGATGTAAATTTACGTAAAGCCTTTTCTTTTGCTATCAACCGACAAGAAATTTTAGATGCAGTTTTGAACGGAGAAGGTGAAGCTCCTGGTGAAAGAGGCGTTGTACCACCTGCCCTTAAAAATTACGATATCAATAAAATTCGTGGCTATGAGTTCAATGTAGATTCTGCGATTTACTACTTAAAGAAGGCTGGTTATACAGACGGTAGCAAATTACCTGCAATCACTTTACATATCTCTCCCGAAGGCGATAGACACATCAATGTTGCTCAAGCCGTAGCTCGCCAACTTAAAGATAATTTGGGAGTAGAAATCAACATACAACAACAGACAATCGCTCAGCTTGTAGATAGAGGCTTGAAAGGAGATTTTGAATTTATGCGTATGGCATATTATGCCGATTACCCTAGTCCTGAAAACTTTTTATGGCTCTTTTGGGGTAAAAAAGTACCAAATTCCTTTGAGGAAAAATCTTATCCTAACATGCCTCGTTTTCGCAATGTAAAATACGATGAATATTACGAAAAAGGTTTGCAAGCAAGCAGTATAGAAGAGGCTTACGAGTATTTCCGAAAAGCTGAACAAATCTTAATGAACGAAGCCCCTATTCTGGTGCTTTGGTACGATGAAATTTACAGGTTACGCAAACCTAATTTGAAAGATTGTCCCATCAATCCTATGCAGTATTGGGATTTCTCCAAAACTTATTTTTTGAAAAAGAAATAATTACGTTTTTCTATTAGCATTTTCAGTAATGCTTTTCTACTGCCCTTATTTACAGGAGAAAGAAGTCTTTTTGCCCGAAGACGAGGCTATACATTGTTTGCAGGTTTTGAGAAAAAGCACCAACGATATTATTACAATTACCGACGGCAAGGGACATTTCGCAAAGGCTAAAATTCTTTCTAATAAACCTAAAAAGTGTTTGCTTCAAATTTTTGAGGTACAAAAGCAATCTCCGAAGTCTTATTATTTACATATTGCTATTGCCCCAACCAAAAATATTGAACGTGTAGAGTGGTTTGTTGAGAAAGCCACAGAAATAGGCATTGATGAAATCAGTTTTTTGCTTTGCCAACGTTCTGAAAGAAAAGAAATTCGTTTGGAACGATTACAGAAAATTGCTTTGCAAGCTATGAAGCAATCCAAGCAAGCCTATTTGCCTGCTTTGAACCCTATAGAAAAATTTGAAAGTTTTATTACAAAGCAGGTAGATTATGCTCAAAAATGGATTGCTTTCGTAGGTGCTGAAACTTTCTTGGGGCAAGTTGTGCAACCTTATAGCAAATATTTGCTGCTAATTGGTGCAGAAGGAGATTTCAGTGATGAAGAAGTAAAATTTGCCCAAAAAAACAACTTTCAAGGAGTTTCTTTGGGCAAAAACGTACTTCGCACCGAAACTGCAGGGATTATGGCTTGTGCTTTGGTAGCTTCAAAAAATTTTACTTGAAAAAACCTGTAAGCAGAGCAAGTACAAAAATTGCAATCATCAAACCCCAAGTAATCTTTTCTAAAAGGTCATTAGTCTTTTTTACGCCGAGCATCTGATTAGCTCCTGCCGCCGCTCCGATAGCTCCTCCACCACTTTTGGCACTTTGTTGGGGCAAAATAACCACAATAAGCAAAACCGAAAGTAACATCATTAAGCCTACAAGAAATCCTAACATATAACAAACATTTAACTTTCTAAAATTTCAATTTGGGACGCAAAGTAAGCCTTTTTTTCGGGAATTTGCAACATTAACTTGCGATAAATTTCAATGGCTTTGGCTGTGTTGCCTTCATTGAAGTAGGCAAGGGCTTTTTCTTCACTTATTTCGTCATCTGAAAGAGTAGAATTTACCGAACTTTCAAAAGATTGAGAAGTTTGCTCTTGTGTCTCTGGTTGATGAATTTCTGTGGTGGAACTTTCATTAGAAGTTTGGTATGTCTCGCTCATTTTTTCGGTTGCGGGCTGTTCTATTTTGGGGACATTCAAGATTTCTTGTAAAAGACTATCGGTGTCTATTTGTAAGTCAGTTTGAGTAGATTCAGGAGTACTTATCAATTTTTCATCAGTTACTATATCATCAAGAGACATAGAAAAAATATTGATTTGGCTTTGGTAATAACTCTCTTTTTCAGGATGTTGTAATTTCAATCGTTCATATACAGCAATAGCTCCTTGTACATCGCCTTTTTCAAAAAGAGCGATAGCATATTCTTCACTATCAGTCTCTTGAGTATTTGTTTCAATAGAACTTGAAAAAGAAGTTCCTTTTAAGAATTGGTCAATTAAGGAATTTTGTTGTTTCTGATTTTCAGTAAGTTCAAGTTCGGTATTGAGTTCAGGAGTTTCCAAAGTATATTCTTTGGGAATATAAGACTCCGTAATGCTCGCCAATTCCTTGTCTAACTCTTCGGGACTAAGTGTTTCCATTTTCTTATCAAAAGCTTCTAACTCCTCTTGAATTTCTCCAAAAGGATTGCGATAGATATTTTCAGGTGGAGAGAAACTTGCCTCTTCTTCAGCCTTGATGCGAATAGGCTTTTCCATAATAAATTTTTTTAAGATAGAGCGATTGTAAGCATACAAGGCGGCTCGGCGAATTTTTTGCGGAGCTAAATTGCTGCCTTGGTCGTGCAGGCTTTTAGCAAGTAAAATATGTGGAATGGCAAAATAAGGGTGTTTTTGAATAATCTCATTCAACTCTTCCAACAAATCATCTTTCAAAAATTCAGGTTGGTGCAGTAAGCCCAAAAGAACTTGTTTATCCATAACTGAGCAAGCATTGAAATGCAACACAAATCTCTAATCTACAAATTTACAATTTTTCTTACCAATTTGCAACAGTTTTTTGAAAAATATCAAAAATTATTTTATCAAAAATTTCTTGAATTTTCTGTGCTTCTACTTGAGCAAGTGTAGTGGTTTGAGGAAAATCAGCGTAATTCGTGAAGTTTTGTTCAAAATTATTATCAGGATTTTTATTATCGGTAAAGCGAACTTTCACACTAATATTGATACGTGTCTGTGCCGCCTGCTGATCTGCCCCAGGAGCAAGAGGCACTACTTGATATTCAAGAATATCACCTTCCACAATGTAGTCGGCTTCGGAATTAGCAATGCGAAGCCGTGAGTTTTGTAAATAATACGTTTTCAGGTCTTCGGTGAGTTTTTGGGCTAAATAAGGAGGTCCGCCTCCGCTCAAATTATTGAAATTCACCACTTGAATAGTGCCACTTGCCGCCGAACCCGAAAGCGTATAATATACATTCTTGCAACCTACTAAGCCTACAAACACAATAATAAAATACAAACTTTTTTTCATACGCTCCAAAAAATCCTTCAAATTTACAAAAAACGAGCCTTATCTTGCTGTGTTTTGAGCAAAAAAAATCTCAATATTTGCAAACAATCTTTGCTATAACTATTTTTGCGAGCCTAATGAATGGAAATTTACAGACTTTTTGAACATCTAAATACGAAAAAGCCTTGAAAAATTATCTTACCTATTCGCAAATTCGTCAAGATTTAGAGTTGGGCAAGGTCTCTTGTGTGGAACTTGTCAAATATCATTTGGCAAATATTGAAGCCCGCAACACAGAATTAAATGTTTTTTTGAGCATTTATGCACAAGAAGCCTTAGAAAAAGCACAAAATATTGATGAAAAAATCAGAACAGGCAAAGCAGGCAAATTAGCGGGCTTAGTGGTAGGGCTGAAGGATGTTATCAGCTATGCCAATCATCCTTTGCAGGCTTCGTCTAAAATCTTAAATGGCTTCATAGCTCAATTTTCGGCTACGGCAGTAGAACGACTTCTATCCGAAGATGCCATTATTATAGGCAGGCAGAATTGCGATGAATTTGCAATGGGTTCAACGAATGAAAATTCAGCTTTTGGAGTTACTCGGAATGCTGCTAATCCTGCTCACGTACCTGGTGGTTCTTCGGGGGCTTCGGCGGTGGCGGTACAAGCAGATATGTGTCAGGTATCATTAGGTTCAGATACAGGGGGGTCGGTACGGCAACCTGCGGCATTTTGCGGAGTTTATGGCTTGAAACCCACTTATGGACGTATCTCTCGCTACGGACTAATTGCGTATGCCTCATCTTTTGATTGTATTGGCATTTTTGGCAAGAGCATTGAAGATATCGCTTTGGTTTTAGAAGTAATCGCAGGAGCCGATGATTTTGATAGCACCTCTGCTCACGTACCTGTACCTGCATATACGCAAGCTCTCAATCTCAACGAAAAAGTGAGAGTAGCTTACTTACGTGAAAGCCTTGAAAGTGAAGCTATTCAGCTTGAAATTCGTAAAGCTATGCAAGAAAAAATCCATTTCTTGCAAGCACAAGGGCATAGCGTAGAGCCGATTGATTTTCCTCTTTTAGAGTACATTTTGCCAACTTACTATATCCTAACCACTGCCGAAGCCAGCTCCAATTTGAGCCGTTATGATGGAGTGCGTTATGGTTACAGAAGTGAGCAGGCAAATGATTTAGAAAGTCTTTACAAAAAAACTCGTACCGAAGGTTTTGGTAAAGAAGTTCAGAGACGTATTATGCTCGGCACATTTGTTTTGAGTGCCAATTACTACGATGCTTATTACACCAAAGCTCAGAAAGTCAGACGTCTTATCAAAGAAGCCACCGACCAAGTATTTGAAAAATTTGATTTCTGGCTTATGCCTGCGGCTCCTACTACGGCTTTTCCGATTGGTAATTTTTCAGCAGACCCTTTGCAGATGTTTTTGGCAGATATTTTCACCGTACAAGCGAATGTAGTAGGTATTCCTGGGCTTTCCATTCCTTGCGGAATGGATGAAAAAGGATTACCGATAGGTTTGCAGATTTTAGCACCTCATTTCAAAGAAGAAAAATTACTCGCTTTTGGCAAATATCTAACTAATTTAATCAATAAAAACAAATATAAATTTTTTTGAAAAACAAACATAAATTTTTTAGGCTACTTTTACAAGTAGCCCATCTTGGTTTTGTACAATTTTATGCTATTCGGCAAATGTTTAAGAGTGCTATTTTGGCATTTATAGCATTACTTGTTCCTGTTTTTTTAGCTTGCAAGCGTATTTTTCCCCCGCATTTAATCTTATAATGTAGGATAAAGCAAAAACACATTGATAATAAGCATTTACAAAGTTATACGAAAAACTTATCTCATCTTGTCAAGTAGTAGTGTATTTTTGAATAATTATTAAACCCATTCCATCAGGATTAAAAACCAGCCTTGCCGAACCCGCCACCATATACAAACCCGCTTGCGAGGCAGTAAATTCGCCTGTAATTGCGTCAAACTCGTTAAGCGTGTCTTCTACTTCTGTGTAGTTTGTAAAAATGCTACCGCTTGTTGTAGCAGGTATATAATCTGCGAACGCCTTCACATAACTCACCTTGCCATTGTTTAACCCAAAACCTGTAACATTATACTGATTGTTTTGGTCATTTTTATACTAGGAAGCAAAAGGTTTTGTAGTAAAAATTAGGAAATTTCTAAAAATAGTACAATATTTGCGAAAGTTCAAAAGAAAGGAT
>JANWZC010000151.1 GCA_025054975.1 Raineya sp. | reverse complement strand
ATGCTTGCAACAGTGGTTTTCCCTACTTTTGGCTTGCCACTAATAAAGGAAATTTCACTTTTGGCACAAAAGACGCTTTTCTCAATGGTTATGATAGGCTCTAATGGCTTTATTTCGGTGTTATCGGTAATTTCATAAGCATATACATCAAAATCAAAATCATTTTCAGAAATGCCGTTTTGGATTTGATTTTTTGAAAGACTTTTCATAATTTTACAAAGTTTTGATATTGTTTTGAAATTGATTGTGTTATTCTGATTTAATTTTCAGAAAAAGCCTCAAAACGCCGTATTTTGAGGCTTTTTAGCTTATTTTTCTCCTTCTTGTATCTTGGTGTATTCAATAAAAATTCTTTCTTTAAGTATTTGCGGGGTTATAGGTTTATGCAACAATTCCAAACGTATCTTTTCCTTTATTAAAAAATTTCTAATTTCAGCAAGTTTAATATTGATGAATTCGCTTTGGTCTGCTGTTTTTTTGGCTTGTTGCCTTTTTTGGTCAAAATCGTTTGGTCTTATGTATAAGCCTGTTGAAAACTCTGCTTTTTTACCTCGTGCAGATATACCACAATATATTTGGCATGTACCTTTTCGGTTAATGTAGTTCTTTCTTAACCAAAAAAGTATATTTATTTTTGTTGCTTTCATATCATGACCTTTTTTACTTGATGTGATAAATCCAAATCCGTGAAAGCCTCAAAACGCTTTTGAGGCTTTTTTTATGCTTACAAGTTGATTTTTGCCTGATTTTAGTTAATTTTTGTTTGATTTTTGGTTGATTTTAACCTGATTTCAAGCTGATTTTTGGTTGATTTTAACCTGATTTCAAGCTGATTTTTGGCTGATTTTCAAATGGTATAATCGGCAAACTTTCCTATAATTTCAGCATTATCGTACAACCCTAAACTTCTCAAATACTTGTCTGTAATTTCCAAACTGCTATGCCTGCATTGCTCCTTGATGAACTTAATGCCCAATCCTGCTTTGTAGGCTTCTACTACTCCTGTATGTTTGAAGCAATAAAGGCTGTAATTTTTTGGAAATCCGTTTTGCCTCACTATTTCCGAAAACATTACACTAAACTTGTTTCGTGAATACTGCAATTCGTGGTAATCGCTGAATAGGTAATCATTTGGAGGGCGTTCCAAAAATTTGGTTTCTTGTAATACTTTGGCAAGTGCCAAAGGTATCATGACAAATTCCGTTTTCTTGTTTTTGCTTTGATTGCCGTAAATAATAATCTTGTTTTGACTTAAATTGACCTGACTTACTTTCAGCCGTCTTAACTCAATCGGTCTAATGAAGGTATAAAACACAAAAAGGCAAAAGATATAAAGTTCCTCATCTTTTTCCTTGCAAAGCTGAAAAAGTGGCTTAATATGTTCGGGTTCAAAGGCAAATATTTGACTTTCCTCTACTTTGAGCTTTTTTATATCTTTGGCGGGGTTTTCATCTATGAAGCCCCTTTCAACCATTTGGTTAAAAACGGCTTTAATCCAAGTCAAATAATGGTTGCGGGTGCGGTTTTTTACTCCTTTTTGCTTGATGTAATCCAAATAATCTAATACATCAACTTTACTGATACTTGTAGGTGATAAATGCAACCTATCTTTGAAATACTGCTTAAAATATTTGAAATAACTTAAATCCCTATTGATTGTAGTAGGTGCAAGTTCGTTTTTTCGGACTTGCATAATTTTTTCAAGGGCTGTTAGCAGTGAAATGCGTGTCGGTAAATGCAAGCCTTTGGTAATGGTTTTTTCCTTTGTTTTCTTATCAAGCAAGAAAATTTGATTACTAATATTTTGATGTGTGAGTGGCAAGCCTTGCTTTTCTAACTTGCAAATAATTTCCTGAAAAGCTGTTGTAAAGTGTGCAAGTTGGTCTTTGACATACTTTGCCGTTGGCTTACCATTTTTCCAATCGGTTACTTTTATGGTTATAGGAGTAGAAAACTCCATTTTGTTGCCTTTAATTTCAGTAAAGCACCTAATTTTTACGAACCCTTTGCGGTCGGGGCGGTAAGTAGGTCGGAATAAAAGTTTGATTTTTGAAGTTGTTACGTTGTTCATACATTTTGAAGTTTAGTTGTGAATAAATTTTTGTTTATTTCTGCTTTAACAAAGTCAAAATCAACATCGGCATAATATTTTTCAAGGGTTGTGGTTTTAGAGTGTCCGAGCATTTTACTAACTGCTTTGCGGTCAATATTGCTATTGAGCCAAAAATGTGCAAAGGTCTTGCGTCCTATTTTGGTACGCATTTTCTTTGCCTCTATACCTAAAACCTTTCCTATTTCTTTCAGCAACTTGTTAATAGTCTGCGGGTACTTGAAAGTTGGTAAGCTGTAATGGTATTTCTCTAAAATTTTCCTGCTTTTTTCAGTAATAGGAATATATGCCTTTTGTTTGCTTTTTTTCTCTATCTTTTGCCTACTGACTACAATAAAATCGTTTTGAATGTATGCGGAAATATTTTTAGCTATTCGCAAGTAGTCGCAAATGTTCAAACCTGTATAGCATAGGAAAAGAAAAATGTCTTTGGCATGTATTAGGCTTAAATTTTCACTACAAAAGTTTTCTATCTTTTCAAGTTCTTTTGTTGTAAGGTGGGTTTTGTCAATATTTTCCACTCGTTTTATAGTGTAAAATAAAAGCGGGCTTTCTTTAATGTATTCATTTTCAATAGAGTACTTAATTACTTGTTTTATTTCGTTAATTACCCTGCAAGTAGTGGTGGATGCTTTATCGTACCAAATAACAAATTCCTGCAAATGATATTTTTTCAATTCTTGTGGTAAAATATACTCCAAACCCTTTTCTTGCAGAAATTTGCTAAAAATCTTGTAACGGGTTCGGTGGTTTTTAATGGTACGCTGTTCCCATTTTTCTTTTTGTTGCTCTATTTGTAAAAATTCTTGCCACAATTCAAGAAAAGTCTTTTGGTTTCCTACTTTTCTATGAAAAACCAAATCTAAAATTTCGTTTGTAGTGTAATTATCTTTCTCAAACTCTAATTTTTGTTTGGCTTTCAGAATAGCATTTCGCAAGTTTTCAAGTTCTTGCTGTAAAATCGGATTGTTTGTAATGCGTTGCTGTTTGGCATTCCAAAACTTTTTTTCAATGCTGATATAGGTGCTAAATTCCCTTGAACGTATGCCATTAAGAATAACATATCCGTACAAAGTGCCTTTTTTATGGAGCGGGTTTGTTTGACACTTGCGAAACCAAAATCTTATTTTTATTTTCTTGTAGTTCATAGTTAAAAAATTTTACAAAAAAGCCCTTGCAAGCCTTGACGCTTGTGGGGCTTTCTTTTTTCGTAAAGGCTTATGCCTCAATTTCCGTTGTATTCTGAAACAACGCACCCAAATTTTCCTTTTCCTGATTTATCATGATTGATAAACCTATTTCCAAAGCCTCGTTGATTATGCTTTTCAGCGTGGCATTTGGCTTTTCGTTCATTTGCCTTGAATTTGCAAGTAGCAAGGCTTTTGACTTCAAGTCCCTTCTTATTGGGAACATAATTTTTTGGTATGTCATAAATTTATCCATTTTGATTACAAAGTTAATCAATAAAAACAATAAAAACAAATTTTTTTGTTTATTTTTTTAATCAAATTTAACAAACAAATGATTTTCAAATGTTTGTATATTTGCAAAAAAGTATTATGAATTTATACGAAAGGATAAATAAACTGAAAACAGAAAGGAATATAAGGACTGCCCAAATTGCCAAACATTTGAACATGGAGCAGTCAAATTATACGAGATTAGAAAAAAGAGGCGAAAGAATGAGTTTAGAACAAATATCTCAAATTGCTGACGCTTTGGGTGTATCGGTTCAATATCTTTTATTTGGAGAGAAACAGCCACAAGATACAAATGAAAAAGATAGGAAAATAAAAGAATTAGAAAAAGATTTGGAAATCTTGAAAATGAAAATTGAAAGGCAAAATATTCTTTTAGAGATTTATGCAAGTTTGTTTGAAAAAATAGATGATAAAGAAAGAAAAAAAGCATTTGAGGAATTGCCAAAGGAAAGTAAAGCAGCTATATTGATACTACTCGGCACTGAATTTATAGATTGGTTAATAAATAGAGAAAAGAAATAAAAACCTATCCGAAACAGATAGGCTTTATTGTGCAAAAATTTGGATAAACGAACTGCAAAGAAACCAAAATAAAAACCATACTCAAAAAGTGTGGTCTTTATATGGCAAAAAATGCTTGAAAAGAAATATTTAGTTATTTGGCTGTTTTTTACGCTGCTTTCTGCGTTCCTTCAAATATTCCACGCCGTAAGCACAAGCCAAAACAAAGGCAAAAAAAAGTGCTTTATTGATTAGTTTTCTCATCATCTACTTTGTAAAGTCTGAAAACTTTTTCGCTTGGGGCTTTTTTGAGTTCATACTTACCAAACTTTCCGCCTCTTATTGTAAGGTTTGAGAAAAAACCTGTATCAAAGCCAAGTTCTTTAAGTTCCCATTTTGCAACGTATTCAACTCCTTTCTTGTAAAGTTCATGCAAAATTTTTTCGTTTTTGTCTTTTGGCTGATAGTCATCTAATACCTTTGGCTCTATGGGTGTTTTAGGTGTGGGCAAGGCTTTTTCTTTTGTTTGAAATCGCAAATCTCTTTCTAATTCCTCCTCAAAATTGCTTTCCAAATCATTCATGTCAGGATTAGGTGAAAGTTCGCAAGTGGTAAATAAATCGTAGTCTTCTGTAAGCAAAACATTAGTTTCTATATAACTAATTTTATTCTCAAAATCTTTCCTTATATCCTCTTTGATATTTTCAAAAATATCTTTTTTGTCTTGTTCGGTTAATTTCAAACTCAAAGCCTTATCCATTTGACAAGCCTTGTCAAAAATACCTGTAACTTCCTGCAAAAGTTTAGTTTTGTCTATCTTTTCAGGGTTTTTCAATTTGGATACAAACCAGTCAGTAACATTTTCAAGCCCTTTGGCTTTCATTTCTTGCAGATTAGGAATTACGTTTTCACGAATGTAGTCAGGTAACATTCTATCGGCTTGATTAAAAATTTCTTTTTCTGCAAAAGAATTGTAAGCAAATTGTTTTAGTTCGCAGTAAGCTGTATTCAATCGGTCTGCAAAGTCCTCTATATCCTCTAATTTTTGAATATTTGTTTCTTGAACCTTGCTTAATCGTTCAAAAAATTCATCATTTAGAGAGTTTTGGTTCAATTTTGCTTCAAGTTCATGGATTTGCTTTTGCAAGGCTTGTATTTCCAAGTCTTTTTTGGCTATTTCGTTTGAAGTGAAGGCATTGCAACCGCTGTTTTCTATTAAATGATAAACAAACTCGCTAATGCTAATACCGAGTTTTGAAGCCTCCATGAGTAGTTTATTTTTCAAACTCAACGGAATTACTGCTGAAATAGTAACGTTTCTTTCAGGGTTAAAAAAAACCTTCTCCATAAAGATATATCTTAATTTATTGTTATTTTTTGGAATAAATGCTTCTAAATTTTCAATTTAAGCACATTTAGCAGAATTTAGTGGGATAAATGCCTCTAAATGAAAATCTAATCGTTTTACAAATTTCAGCATTTTCACAAGAAAAACCACAAAACGCAAGCGTTTTACATAAAACGCAAGTGTTTTGTGAAAATCGTAAAATATTGTCAGACAGGTGTTTAAGTGTTTTTTGCAATTTTGTATCTCTTTGGAGTTTAAGAGGGGCGTTTTAAGTATTTGAACAAAGTTTTAGAAACTCAATAAAATTGTTTTGGCTTAAAAAAACGCTTTGAAGTGCAAAGTGTTTTTTTTAATGTAAAAAGCTGTTTTCCAAGTGTCTAAATGTTTTATGCACCTGTTTGTTACAATTCAATGCACAAGGTTATTTAGAGCCGTTTGAGGCAATAGCAACCGAACTAACTACTGCAAAGGAGTTTTTTACGTGGAATGAACACAGAAAAAACCTTTGGCAAAACTTTGAGGCTTTTACTACTGAATTGCAAAACATACTGCAAACGAATTTCACTATTTGGCTTAATGGTAGTTTTGTAACTCAAAAGGAAATACCGAATGATTTGGATTTGGTTAGCTTCATAGATTACCGCAAATATGATAGAATTGTATTAGATTTATTAGAAATCAAGCAAAAATACAGACCTCAAAAAATAGATAGCTATTTCGTGCCAAATTACCCTGAAAAACATAAAAAAAGTTACCTTACTGAATTAGACAAAAAAGATTGGT
>JANWZC010000150.1 GCA_025054975.1 Raineya sp. | reverse complement strand
TCTACAAAATTGTCTCTTAAATAATGCTCAATACCAACACATTATATCTACCATTAAAATTTTGTCAGGGGACTGAACGGCACTATACAACGGGGCAAATGCCTTTTCAAAAATTGACCAGTCTATCTGATTGGCTAAGATATAGAGTGGATGTTTTTGATTTAAGGTGTCTGAAAAACTAAAAAACAGACTCAGTTGATCGCAGGATTTTTTCTTGGGAACCATAGCAATTATTTGCAAGTTTTACAGCAGCAAATTACAAATTCTTGCAATATTTTCACAAGAAAATTCATAATATTTTATTGATAAACAAATAGTTAAATACTTTTTAAGGGACGACTAATTATTTAATCAACCTAAAACCATTACTTTTATGAAAAGGACAAACTACATCTTACTCATTTTGGGTGTTTTTTTAGCACTAACAACTTTTTCAGGTTGCAAAAAGAAAAAACAAGACCCTTCTCCCCAAGAGAGAATTTTGGGTAAATGGCGTATTACTGCTTGGACAATCAGAGAAGGTAATAATGTATTTGATTTATACGCAATAATGGATGCTTGTGCAAAAGATGATTATTGGGAATTCCGCACAGGAGGAGTATTAGCCATCAATGAAGGTGCTACTAAATGTTCTCCCTCCGACCCACAAGAAACCACAGGAAATTATACTTTAAGCGCTGATGGCAAAACACTCACAATTACAGAATCAGGCAGTAATACTGTCTTTGAAGTTGTAGAATTAAGTAGTACAACTATGAAGTTAAAAATTACGCAGACAAATAATGGCGTAACTGTAACTTCTGAAATCACTTTTACCAAAATCTAACTCCTAAAACTAAACAGGGCAAAACTTCTAAAAAGCAGAGCTGCCAAAAATTAGCTCTGCTTTTATTTTCACAAATTTTTTAATTTTTTTGATGAACAAAGATACCTACGAACACTACTCTTTTCTTACAAACAACTCAATTAGAGGGTTTCATAAAATTGAAGCAGTTTCATTACACCTACCTCTGTTTTCAGGTTTAACTTCTCCTTTTTTAAGAATTCTTTCAATTCTTTTTCTTTATCGGAAAGCACTTTGAGCAAGTTTTTCTCATTGAGTTTAATTTTCTCAATGGAGTTGCCTTTTTTCAAGAAATAGTCGTACTCCTCAATGAGCTCATCATAGCGTCTATTGGCACTATATCCACCTTGATAATCTGCTTGCAAAAGCACCTTTCGGTGATTTTTCAGAAGTGTAACTTTACTACCTTTGTAAAGTTGCTCATAAAGCCTACCATAATTTTTGATGTTATCTGGGTTATCCAATAAAGGTTCTTTCACAAAGGTCATTTTGCTGGTTTTCAATGTAAATTCTCGAATGTTCGTAACTTCTGTAATGATACTATCCCCTTTGGAATTCTTGATAATTGCCAGATTGCTATACACATCATATTTGAGCGGTACATCTTGATACGTCTTACCATCAATGCTAATAATTTGAGCATTTTCCCAAACATTTTTCACAAAAGGGTGTCCTTTTACTCCCTGATAACGACTATCCCAAGTTCGCACAATGTTACTTTGCCCTGCCAAATTCATTGCATTAATGAAAGCATCTTGCCCTGAAAGTTGAGCTAAAATGACTGTTGCATTTCCCCAAAATAACAGACAAAAGAATACAAAAATTTTACGCATATTGATTAGAGATTTGTAGTTTTACAAACGTTTCAGTTTTAGATTTTTAGCATTTTCAGGAATAGAAAGAAAAACTTCATCATTTTTTTGCAAGCCTTTCAAAATAACTACTTCATTTTCATTGCTTTTACCAATTTTTACCTCCTGACGAATAATTGCTCCGTTTCTTTTGACAAAAACGAAGTTCAGACTATCACTTTCGCTATGCAAGCAATCCAAAGGAATGTACAAAGTATTAGTTAATTTTTCACAAATGATTGTATTTGAAGTAGTCATAGTAGGTTTCAAATAAGGATGCGAACCTTCAATTTTGATTTTCACTTCAAATACTTTCACCTGACTATCAGGACGTTGCTCGCCAATATTGGATATACTTACTACTTTCCCTTGAAAAACCTTTTCAGGAAAAGCATCTACTTTGACCTTCACACTTTGCCCCACTTGCACCTTGCTGATATCAATTTCATTCACATAAGCTCTTGAAATCATAGATTGTAAGTCAGGAATAGTGGTAACAGTTGCATCCCAAGAACTTACATAACTCCCAATAGTACGTTTTTGTCCGTTCCAATCACGATAATAAATTACTAAGCCTTCAGCAGGAGCTTTTACGACAAAACTTTCAGTGAGTTTGCGTAAATCTTCAAATTTTTGCAATTCTTGCCCCAGCAGTTGTGAAGTTTCTGCTATCTTGACAATAGCTTGTTGCTGTTTGAGTTTGTAAGTAATTTTTGCCTGCTCATAGGCTTTTTTAGCTTTTTCCAACTCATTCTGCAAAACTTTAATTTGAGCAGGTGTTTCGTATTGATTAACCTTCAAAGCATTTTCTTTCTCACGAATAGCAAAAAGCAAATTTTGCATTTCATTGCGTTCATGTTGAAGCATAAGAGCCGTATCTAAACGAATTTGCTCGTACTGATTGCGTAATTTGGTCAGCTCGCTCTCCATAGAACGCAATTTTTCAGCCATTTCCACTTTATCCAGAGTAGCAACATAATCCCCTTTTTTCACATAAGTACCTTCGGGAACTAAATCAGCAATTTTTACCTGATACACTTTCGCAGAACGTAAAGCCTCTTCAGGAGCAGTAATTTTGATAGAATTTTCTGCTTCTAATTCACCATTTGCCATTACCAAAATCTCAAAATCACCTTCCTTAACTTTTACAAGTACCTCTTGCTCATTTTGTTTGCCACCGAAAAGCCAATTGACAAGCAGGAATAAAGCAAATACAGAACTTGTGGCAATATAAATCACTTTGGGCTTCATAAGAAAGCTCAGAAGCATAATTTACAGCAAATAGGTTAATAAGCGTAAAATTGAGCAATAGGCAATTTATGTTTTGATTTTGAGATTATGCAAGTTAGGGAATTAGCTTGGAAAAATCAAATTTTTGAAGCCAATTTTGCTTAAATTGCTCAAAAAAAACCTGATTAGCTTGTTTTTGCGTTTTTATTTCCAAAACTTTGGCTTTGGCAGAAGGCTCAAAAAAATTTTCTAATGCTCTTTGCAAAGAAACCCCATCTGTAACTTTCTGATATTCTAAACCAAATCCTTCCGCAATATGCTGAATAGGTACAGTAAGCGTAGTTTCAAAAAACTCTTCCATTTCGGGCAAACGGCTACTTTCAGGCAAAAGTCGGAAAATCCCTCCCCCTTCATTATTCAGCACTACAATACGTAAATTTTCAGGAATACGTTTTTGCCAAAAAGCATTACTATCATAGCCAAAAGCCATATCGCCCGTGATAAGCGTAACAATTTTATTGCTCACCCAAGCTGCCCCCAAAGCAGTGCTATTACTGCCATCAATGCCACTGGTGCCCCTATTGGCAAAAACTTCAACATCCTGATGTGGTGCAAGACTTAAATAGTTCGCATAACGCACAGGCATACTATTTGCCAAATGCAACAAACTACCATTAGGTAATCTCTGCAATACATACCACACTGCCCAAAATTCATTAAAAATATGGTTTTGCGAAAAAAATTCTTGTAAAAATTGCTCTGCCTGGGTTTCCAAAGAAAGCCAAAGTTCATAATAACTTGTAGGTTGAAATTTTTTGCGAGTATAGCTCAAATAATACTCCAAGCCTTTTTCAGGAGAAAGCGGTAAGATATGCGTCAAATTTTGAAAAGTATCGGGAGCATCTCCGTACTCCTGAAAATGCCAATGATAACGAGGAGGATATTTACGCAAAAATTGCTTCAAAGACTTGGAAAGCACCGACTTACCCAAAGTAATAAGCAGGTCGGGTTGGAGTTTCTTTTTAAGATTTTCGTCATTGGGCATCAAAATCAAGTCTTGGTGGCTGATAGTTTTGCCAAAAGGATAGGCATTCGCAATAATATCTGCCACTATCGGAATACGAAAAATTCCCTTGCGTTCAATTTGCGGTAAAGTATTAAGCAAAACTTGATTTTTAGGCATCTGCCCTACTACAATGAGTTGTTTAGGGCAATTTTCCTCAATTTCCATGAGGTGCTGCCAATCTATTTGGGAAGGATTTTTAATAGTGCGAATTTGCTCAATAATCCTTACGTTTTCATCAAAAACAATTTCTTCATTTTCGTTTGGATAGAAAGGCTCACGTATAGGTACATTCACGTGAACGGGTTGTGTTTGTTCGTGTTGTGTTAGGTTGATAGCTTCATTGATAATTCGGTTAATATGCCAAAGGCTATCAGGATGGCTATAATCTTGTGGTAAGTGAAAAGAGGCTTTTACGTGCTTGCCAAATACATTTTGTTGACGAATGGTTTGTCCGTCTTGTTGGTCAATCCATTCGTTGGGACGGTCGGCGGTGAGCAAAAGTAAAGGCACTTCTTGAAAAAAGGCTTCAGCTACCGCAGGAGCATAATTGAGCGTAGCTGAACCCGAAGTACAAATCAGAATAACGGTCTGCTTAATAGTTTGAGCAATCCCCAAAGCCATAAAAGCCGCAGAACGTTCATCAGGAACAATAATTTTTTCAAAAGCCTTATGCCGAGCAAAAGCCAATGTCAAAGGAGCAGAACGCGAGCCCGGTGAAATAATTACGTATTTTAAGCCTTTTTTGGCACAAATCTCAGCAATATTGTACAACGCAGGCAATAGCATATTCGTACAAAGCATTTGAATACAAAGGGTAAGTATAGAGAAACCCTGTTAAAAGTCAAGCAAAAGAGGTAATAAAATTTTGTTTTTTTAGACGGATTTATATTTAAATCTTTGAAAATCAAATTTATAAAAGAAACCAATTGATAACAGCTCAAAATTATTCAACCTGTTTGGATATTACAATCAGCACAATCACTTTGTGAGCCGTACTCAATAAACCTTTTAGCAATTGATTAGAATTATACAGCTTCACTTCTAGGTTTATTGGCAAATGAGCCTATTTGTAATTACTTATCAAATATCAAAACTTGATAGTGGTAAGTTATTGCAAGTTTTCTTGCGTTGATGTTTATGTATTTCGCTATACTTTTTTATTTTTGTCTTGATTCAAGCATAGACCAAGTTTTCGTCTATCTTTTTTACTCTTGAAATACCCCAATTTTATTCGGTAAATGCAAATAAATAAGTACAAGATTTTCTTTATACCCCAAATTCTTTCACTATGGCAATTCACTTTTTTTCAGAAAACACAAATTTTAAGCTAAAAAACACCTTGAAAATTAAACGCTGGTTGAAAAATATAGTATTGCAAGCCAACTGCAAAATCGGAGAATTGAATTTTATTTTTTGCAGCGATGAATATCTACACAAAATCAATGTAGAATACTTGGCTCACGATGATTATACCGATATAATTACTTTTGATAATTCCGAAAGAGAAGGCATTATTGAAGGGGATATTTTTATCAGTGTAGAGCGAGTACAAGAAAATGCCCAAAACTTACAAGTTAGTTTTGAGCAAGAATTGCACCGAGTAATTATTCATGGTGTTTTACATCTTTTGGGCTACGCAGACAAAACTCCTACTGAGCAAGCTCAAATGCGAGCCAAAGAAGACGAAGCCTTGCAATTATTGCAAACGGCTTAAAGCCTCTTTGATACGTTTGATACCTTCAATCAGTTTTTCTTCGGCAGCGGCAAAAGAAATACGAATGCAATTTTTAGCTCCAAAACCTTCTCCATCAACAAGAGCTACATGCACTTCATTGAGCAGATACATACACAAATCGTAAGCATTGTGGATGGTAGTTTTGCCGTCAGATTTGCCGAAATAATAGCTTACGTCAGGGAATAAGTAAAATGCTCCTTGTGGCAAGTAAGTTTTGATAGTAGGCATATCTTTGAGTAAATCCAAAACTAAATCTCTACGGCGTTGGTAGGCATTTTTCATGATTTGTGTGGCAGTCTTGTCGCCTGTGATAGCGGCAAGAGCGGCTTTTTGAGCAATAGAGCAAGTTGCCGAAGTAAATTGCCCTTGAATCTTAATGCAAGCATCGGCAATAGCTTTGGGTGCGGCAATATAGCCCACTCGCCAGCCTGTCATAGCAAAACTTTTAGAAAACCCATTCACCGTAATAGTTCTGTTCTTAACTTCCTCAAAAGCCCCTATACTCCAGTATTTACCTTCAAAAGT
>JANWZC010000014.1 GCA_025054975.1 Raineya sp. | reverse complement strand
AAATTTCATATAACATTAACAAATGCTCTCTATAATTATTCTCAACTACAACACTTTTTCTCTCACTTGCAAGTGTATTGAAAGTATCATTAAGCATACTCAAAAGGTATCATATGAAATTATTCTTATAGATAATGCCTCTACTGAATGTAATCCTAATAAGTTTTTAGAGATTTTTCCGCAGATTAAACTTGTAAAAAGTTCCGAAAATTTAGGATTTGCCAAAGGAAATAATCTCGGATTGCAGTACGCACAAGGAAATTTCATTTTACTGCTCAATAGTGATGTAGAATTGATTGAAAATTCTATTGCCATTTGTTTAGAAAAAATCAAGGTAAATGCTCAAATTGGGGTAGTCAGTCCGCAACTAATTTATCCCAACGGCACAATACAACATTCCGCCAATAAATTTCCTTCTCTAACTTATGAAATTATAGAAATTTTGCGTCTGCATAAAATTTTCGGAAAGAAAATGTTATTGGGGTTTTACTTTAATCACGATGAGGAGATTTTTGTAGATTGGGTATGGGGAGCTTTCTTTCTAATCCGAAAAGAGGTAATTCAACAAATGCCCCAACAAAAACTCCCTGATGATTTTTTTATGTATTTTGAAGATGTACAATGGGCGTACCTGATAAAAAAATTAGGCTACAAGATTTTATTTACACCCGCTACCAAAGTCATTCATCATCTTTCTGCAAGTAGTCAAGACCCACATAAAGAGCTTTCTAAACTTGAAAAATCTCTCCAAAATGAAACTCAATTTTGGCTCAAAGAGAAAGGTTGGATTTATACGAAACTATTGTATCTTTTGCGAGCTATTAAGTACATTTCTTTGAGAAAAAAACAATTTAGAGAAATTGCCAAAGTTTATTGGAAAAAATTTCTAAAATTTTAATGATTACTCCACTGCCTCTCCTATCAATGTTGCTGAATTAGCCTCTTTCACAAGTACATAGACATAATCCCCTTTTTGGTAATGTTTTTTGGGGAAAACTACTACTTTATTAGCAGAATTTCTACCTTGTAAATATTCGTTGGAACGCTTGGAAAAACCTTCTACCAAAACTTTATGTACTTTCCCTACATCTCTCTGATTACGTTTGTAAGAAAGTTCATTTTGCAAGGCAATAATTTCGTTCAGACGTCTTTTTTTCACTTCCAAAGGTACATCATCTGGGAGTTTTTTTGCGGCGGGTGTATTAGGTCGCTCCGAGTAATAAAACATATATGAAAAATCATACTCAACTTCTCGCATTAGCGAAAGTGTATCTTGATGTTCCGCTTCGGTTTCGGTGCAAAAACCTGCAATCATATCCGATGAAATTCCACAATCCTCACCTAAAATCCTGCGAATAGCCCTAATACGCTCCAAATACCACTCACGCGTGTAAGTTCGGTTCATAAGTGCCAGAATGCGATTGTTGCCACTTTGCACAGGCAGATGTATGTATTTGCATATATTTTCGTATTTTGCCATAGTGTAAAGCACTTCATCAGTGATGTCTTTGGGGTGTGAAGTAGAAAAACGCACTCGCAGGTCAGGCGAAATTTGGGCAACTCGCTCCAAAAGTTGAGCAAAATTACAAGTTTCAATGCCTTCAAAATTTTCTCCTTTGGCAAGGGCTTTTCGGTAGCTTGTTAGTGAAATGATGTCCTCTTTGGCAGTCCAAAAGTAAGAATCTACATTTTGCCCAAGCAGGGTAACTTCACGATAGCCATTCTCAAAAAGATTTTTGCACTCTTCTACAATAGAGTACGGATTACGACTCCGCTCACGTCCACGCGTAAATGGCACTACACAAAACGAACACATATTATCACAACCCCGCATAATAGATACAAATGCCGTAACTCCATTAGAATTGAGTCTTACAGGGTTTATGTCGGCATAAGTTTCTTCACGAGAAAGAAATACATTGATAGCTTTGCTACCTTCATCTGCTTCGCTGACTAATTTAGGCAAATCTCTATATGCATCGGGTCCTGCTACAATATCTACTACTTTTTCCTCTTCCAAGAGTTTGGTTTTTAGGCGTTCAGCCATACAACCTAATACCCCTACCAACAAGTGAGGACGCTTCTTTTTCAGACTTTGTAAATATTGCAAACGATGACGAATTTTCTGTTCGGCATTATCACGAATGGCACAAGTATTTAAGAAAATCAAGTCGGCATTTTCAGCAGAGGCAGTGGTATCAAAACCATTTTCATGCATAATAGAAGCCACTATCTCCGAATCAGAGAAATTCATCTGGCAACCATAACTCTCAATGTATAATTTACGACCCTTTCCTGTATTCTGCTCTTGCGTGGTTTTGATAGTCTCGCAACCTTCCTGATTTTCTAAAATACCAATTTCCTCCACAAATTGCTTCATAAGAATTTCTTGTTTTTCAATTTTTTGCAAAATTACGCAAATTTTGAGGCAAAATCAAAAAAATGTTTTGCTCAAAACCGAAAAATCTTATTACTTTGCTTTTCTACCAAAAAACCAACGCAATGAAATTGAAGCTCTCGCTCACCACAAAAATATTTCTCGGAATGATACTGGGCATTGTGGTAGGTATCATTTTGCCCGAACAAAAACAAATTGTTGATGGTAAAGAAATTAGCACACCGCAAAATATTTTTACCATAGGCACTTTTACGCTTCATACACGCGATTTGCAGTTGCTTATGGATATTTTTTTACGACTTATCAAAATGACGATTGCTCCGTTGGTTTTGAGTACGTTGGTAATAGGTATTGCCAAAGTAGGCGACAAAAAGGCTCTGGGACGCATTGGCGTAAGAACGATTGCTTATTTTCTTTTTGCAACCCTCTTGGCTCTTTCTCTGGGCTTGATTTTGGTAAATATTTTCCGACCTGGCGATTTACTTTCGGCTTCACTGCCTCCCGAAGGTACGGAAACAGGTATCAATGCTCAAATGAATACGCTTAAAAGTTTTGTTGAGCATACTTTTCCTAAAAGTGTTATTGAGGCTATGGCTCACAATGAGATTTTGGCGGTTTTGGTGTTTTCAGTATTTTTCGGAATAGCCTCTATTTCTTTGCCTGAAAATCACAAAAATACCATTATCAAGGCAATGGATGCATTAGCTCATGCTATGCTCAAACTTATCAATATGGTAATGGGGTTTGCTCCTTATGGAGTGTTCGGGGCAATGGCAGTTTTGGTGAGCAAAATCGGCTGGCAAAAACTTATTGAAGTGTATCCGTATTTGATTTTTACATTTTACTTGGGGCTGGCAATTTTTATTTTCGTGATATTGGGGGCTATTGCAGTAGTATTGCGGTTGCCTTTTGGGAGAATTTTGAAGGAAATTCGCTTGCCTTTTTTTCAGGCATTCAGTACAGCGAGTTCGGAGTCGGCTTTTGCTCAACTCATTGAAAGTTTGAAGCGGTTGGGGTGTCCTGAAAAAGTTATCAATTTCGTAATTCCCCTGGGATATTCTTTCAATTTAGATGGCTCTATTATGTATATGACCTTCGCAAGTGTGTTTATTGCACAAGCCTATGGCATAGAACTTTCTTTCACTCAACAAATTCAAATGATGCTCATTCTCATGCTCACCAGTAAAGGTATTGCAGGCGTACCAAGAGCCTCTTTGGTGATTATTGCAGGTACATTATCTACATTCAATATTCCACAGGCGGGTTTGGCGTTACTATTAGGTATTGACCATATCTTGGATATGGGGAGAAGTGGCACGAATATTGCGGGAAATGCAGTAGCTACTTGTATTATTAGCAAATGGGAGTTAAAAGAAAATATCTCATCTACACAGACCTGAACTTAAGTCATTTGTAGAAATATTGCGATAAAGTATTCTCTATACTCAACTAACGGAGGTTTTAATCTTCGGAAAATTGGAACTAAGTAAAAATCAAAATTCTATATTTGGGAAATTTATAAAATCACTTTTTTAGTATAAATCCGTCTAATTTTGTTTGATAAGTTCTGAGATAAGTATGAAATTATGATTTCATAGGATGGGTCAAGGCATTATATTGAAAAAAGTTATTTTTATAAAAAATTTCTTAAACATAAAATTCAAATAAAATTACACAAAAGACACAAAGACTTTATGAACCTTATTAGTGTTGGTTGTATTCAAGTAAAAATTTTGCTATACAAGATAAAAGTATAAACTCTCAAAAATTAACTAAATATTATCATACATTTTGAAACACTATATTTATATTCGTTGTACTCATAGATTTATGTCGGATAAACGATATTTTCTATCACAAAGTTCATTCTTTTTTATGTCTAAATAACAAAAACAATGTATTTCTAAATTTTAATTTATGTTTTTATACTGAATGAAAAGTGGTTTTGAGGAAAATAATTTCAAAACCACTCTTTTGGTCGTTGAACGTGCTTCGGCTCGTTATTGAGCTTGCCGAAGTATGCTCAGCAACAAAGCCGAAACGCCAAAAGAGTGGTATAAAACCAAATTCTTTTGAGTATATAAAAAAAGTTGCTTCGTATCTTTTTATCAAATACATTTGTAGTGCATTGCCAAAAAACATTATAAAAATATGAAAAAGATATTAGTACCTACTGACTTCTCAGAGTTTGCAGAAAAAGCTTTGCAAACGGCGGTGAATATTGCTCAAAAAGTTAAGGCAGAAATTATTTTGCTGAATGCCAATGAAATGGCGGTAGCCGCAATGCCTATTGCAGAGTATTATTATTATGACAAGGAAAAGGAACAAAGTTACCTGCAAATGGTTAATGATAGTATAGATAGAACTTTGCAGAAAATTGCAAAGGATATGGACTTGGGCGATATTCAAGTAAGTACCTTGGTAGAAAATGGCTTATTAGTAAATGTAGTTGAGGAAGTTTGTAATCGTGAAAATATTGATTTGATAGTTATGGGAACACAAGGAGCAACAGGTATAAAAGAGATGCTTGTGGGCTCAAATACTGAAAAAGTAGTACGTAATGCTTCTTGTCCTGTGCTGGCTATACCTAATAAAGTAGCTTACGAATTTAAAAATATAGTATTCCCAACTACTCTTCGTCTAGATCAGGAGAAAGCTTTCCAAAAACTTGCACAAATGCGAAATGTCTTTGATGGCAAAATACATCTTTTATATCTGAACAATCCTGCTCACTTACAAAGTGAAGAGGCTATTGAGGAACGTAAAAATAGTCTCATTGCAAGTGCAGGCTTGAAAAGTGCAGAAATTTTTATTAGCCAGCAAAATGTTTTTGACGAAGAAAATGCAATTTTAGAATTTTCTCGACAGGTACAAGCTGACTTGATTGTCATGGCTACTCATCAACGCAAGGGATTGGCTCATCTTTTTTTAGGTAGTATTACTGAAGATACTATCAATCATTCTGAAATACCTGTTTTGGCAATACCTTTAAGAAAATAAATGATAATGTTTTGTATCAGTGAAAAGCAATTTTGTGGAGAAGTAGTTTTACTTCAAAAATTTGGCTTTAGACTTTGTCCTTCGCTTACTAAAAAATGAAGGGTTGAGTATTGAAAAAACAATTTTGAGCTATACTCAACTAACAGAGTTTTTGATTTTTTAGAAATTAAAACTGACTAAAAAACAAAATTTTATATTTGAAAAATTCACAAAATCACTTTTGGTTTATTATAAAAGTTGAAAAAACCCCAATTTTGAACCTAACTACTTGTTTTTGAGCAGTTTTTTTCGCTATTTTGCAGAAAAATTGCGTAATTATGTTAGGTTTGAAACTACCTACCGACCCTCGTTGGGTGAATTTAGCTCAAAAAAGCATTGCTGAAATCTTAATTGACCATGCTTATTGCGAGCAAAAAGCCGCTTCCTCTTGTATCTCACTGATTGTCAAATATCCTGATAAAACCAAGCTCGTAGAAATGCTTACACCAGTAGTTGCAGAAGAGTGGGGGCATTTTGAACGAGTTTTGGAAAAAATGAAAGAAAGGAATATTGCTCTGGGGCATCAACGAAAAGATGAATATGTAGAGCAACTTCAAAAATTACGTAAAAAAGGTGGTAGCCCTGATGAACAACTTGTAGAACAACTGCTTATCAATGCTATTATTGAGGCTCGTAGTTGTGAGCGTTTCAAGTTGCTTTCGCAGGAAATTGCAGATGAAGATTTGAAAAAATTTTACTATGAACTTATGGTTTCAGAAGCAGGGCATTATACCAATTTCGTGGAACTTGCCAAAGAATATATGCCTGAAACGTACGTAAAAAATCGCCTGAAAGAACTTTTAGAACAAGAAGCTGAAATTATCCGAAATTTAGAAGTTCGCGGAGATAGAATGCATTGACGCAAAATAAGACACTTGAAATTTGTTTGAAATAAGTTTGAAAAAATGACTTTATACCGCTGTTTTTGGTGTCTCGGCTTTGCTCAAAGACCAAAGGCATAAAAAGTTTCTTTGAGTGTAGTCAGCTTTTGAAATTTGTAAAAAATTTAGTCAAGTTTTTTCTTTCAATCACCACAAAAACACCTAAAAAAGGCAAAAGAAAAACATTTCTAATCAGAATATTAAGCCAAATGTTATTTGTTTCAATGCTATTTCCTAACCACACCAATACGGCGGCAAGTGCTACGTAGCCTAAAATTATTTCTACTCGGTACGGCACAGGGTAGAATTTTTGTCCCCAATAATAACATAAGAAAGTCATAGAAGCATAAGTTGTAAGACTGGCTACCGCTGAACCCAAAATACCCAATACAGGAAGCCAACCTAAATTACCAATTATTGTGATAATAGCTCCTACCAACGAAATATACGTTCCGTATTGCGTTTTATCAGCAATTTTGAACCAAGCCGTCAGATTATAATAAATACCCAAAAAAAGATTAGCAAACAAAAATGTAGGGACAATAACAAGTCCTTCGTCATATGCTCTATTTCGCAAGAGCAAATATTTGAGCCAATCGGTGTTCAAACTTACTAAAATCACTGAAAGACAAGCTACTGCTACAAAATATTCCATAGCTTTGGCAAGTAATTCAGGAGCATTTTTATCTTTGGCTTTGGCAAAGAAAAAAGGTTCTGCTGCATATCTATATCCTTGTATCAACACCAAAATAAATACCGAAAACTTAATACACGCAAAATAAACCCCTAAAATATGTTGTTGATTGCCAAAACTATCAGGTAGGTAGTTTTTAATAAAAAATCTGTCGGCAGTAGAGTTGAGCGTACCTGCAAGTCCTAAAATCACCAATGGATAGCTATATAAAAACACACGTTTTGCCAAATTTTTATCCCAAGTAGGCTGGTAATTGCAGATTTCTTTACGCAAAAGCCAAAGCAGAGGGGTATTAGCAAGCAGTTGAGCTAAAAAAACGTATCCCACTAAATCTTTGGGATTAAACCACATAAGTACAAAATTTTGCAAGAAAGTCAGATATTTGCCTTCTGCTACATCTTTGCAAAACCATAGAAAAAATATGTTCAGAAAAATATACAAGCCAATATTGAAAAACTTAGCAAAAGCAAACAAACGAGGCTTTTTGAGCCAACGCAAACGTGCAAAAGGTAGGCTTAAAAGTGTATCTACTGCCATGAGCAAGCCCAGATACACGATGTATTTTTCTTTACCTGGGTAATCTAAAATATTTGCAATGGGAGTAGAAAAAAGAATAATCAAGCCTGAAAGTATAAAGCTGTATAAAATCAGGGAAGTGAAATTTTGATTGTAAATTTTCTGCTCGCCAATATCATTGGCATAACGAAAATAAGAAGTTTCTGTGCCAAAGGTGTAAATGATATTCAAAAAAGCTACATAAACATATAAATCACCAATGATACCATATTCTTGTGGCAAAAATATTTTCGTATGAATAGGAGTAAGCAAATAATTCGCAAAACGACTAATAATATTGCTCAAGCCGTACCAAACCGTGTCTGAAGCTAATTTTCGTAATGTAGGCATTGGAAAAGTGAAAGATTTTGGGGTCGGAAGTTTGAAAAAACTATTAAAAAGCAATCTCAAAATACTCTATACTCACTACTCTGTACTCACTACTCTGTACTCATTACTCTGTACTCATTACTCTGCACTCATTACTCTGTACTCTAACAAAAGCAGTTTTCTTGGCTTCTAACCAACTTGCATTCAATTCAAAGCCCAAAATAAGCAAAAATGCAAGTAAATAAATCCATAGCATTAGAGCTATGAGTGTTCCGATAGAACCATATACTTTATTGTAACTTGCAAAATTTTCTAAGTAAAACGAAAATAAATTCGTAGTAAGTATGGTTGTTATGGAAGTAAAAATAGAACCTATGGAAATGAAATGCCATTTTTCGTGGCTGGCAGGGGCGATGTAGTAAATTAGTGAAATCACAAAGAAAAAAACAGCAAAAGCAATCAAATATTTAGAAATTACAAATAACCACCATAAAAAATTATCATTCAAAAAGCCCCATTGCAAGAGTAATTTCAGAGCAAAACGACTTCCTATCAGAACAACCACTGCAAACAGAAAAGTAAAAGAAATAATACCTGTCAAATATAAAGCAATCAGACGTTGTTTCCAAAAACTACGTTTTTCAGCGTATAAAAAGGTTTGGTTAAAGGCTTGAATAAGAGCTGACATTCCGTTGGTAGCTGTGTAAATCGTAAAAAGAAAACTTAATGAAAGTAAATCACTTCGCTTATTAGAGAGAATATCGCTGATAGTGGCTTCTATAAACTGAAAAATCTCTTTGGGAATATTATAGCGAGCAAAGTTCATTACTTGTTCGTAATTCAAGGGGGTGTAGGGAATAAGCGTAAGTAAAAAAAGCAAAAAAGGAAACAAAGAAAGCGTAAGACTAAAAGCTACCGAACTTGCCCGAATGTGCAAGTCGTTGTTGAGTAGGTTTTTAAGTAAAATTTTTCCAAAAGTGTAAAATGGCACTCGGATAGACCTGCCAATATGCCACGCAGATAGCCGATTGTCCAGACGAATAAACCATTTCTTTTCTAAAACATATTTTCGTAATAGATGCCGAAACATTGATAGACAAGCACTTTGACAAATTAAGAATGATTACTTTTATTTTTGTCCTCTTCGCAACTTCTCTTCTGCTTCTTTTCGACGAAGCATAATCAGTTCGTCAGGAGTAGCCTTCTTAATGACGGTAACTATATCAGGTACAATCAGGGCTTCGGGAAAACGCTTTTTGAGTTGTCGGTACAATTCACGAGCATCTTCACGGGTAAGAAAATCTCCTACTTTTACTTTATAATTGGGGCGGTCGTATTCAATATAAGCCGTAACATCTTCATCAATTTTCATATTCAAACACAAACCTTTGATACGTTGAGCTTCTTCGCGGTCTTTTCCTGAATATACCTGCACACGAAAACCAGGCTTTTCCAACTTCACTGTAATATCTTCTGGTTTGGTGTCTAAGATTTTATTCAGGGAGGCAGTAATAGAGTATTTGAAATTCAACATTGAATCGGGCAAATTGACATTTTCAATGTTACGAATTATTTCGTATGTTTCGTGTTTTCCCTTGAAGATAGGTCTCTGATATTGATACACAGGTAAATATTGTTGAACAGAATCCGAGAAAGTAAGTTCTGCTTCTTTTTTATTTTTTTGAGCCCAAAGGCTTGTTTGCAACAAAATTCCACAAAATAAAAGCAATAATTTTTTCATAGATTGCAAAGACTTTTCACAAAAGTAGGGTTTTTCTTTGAAAAATCCGTAATTTTGCAAAAAAATTTCGCTCAATGGCAGAAAAAAAAGAAATGACCTTTTTGGAGCATTTAGAGGAACTTCGTAGGCATTTGATTCGCTCCGTAATTGCCGTAGTGGTATTGATGATTGTAGCTTTTGGTTTTACAGAATTTATTTTTGAAGAAATTTTGTTTGCCCCTGCCAAAGCAGATTTCTGGACATATCGCAAAATGTGTGAATTAGGGCGTTGGCTTGGTTCGGAAGGTTTATGCGTGGGAGTCAATTTGAATTTTGTAAACTTTTCTATCACAGGGCAATTCATGACACATATCACTTCTGCTATTGTAATAGGTTTGGTGATGGGCTTTCCGTATATTGTGTGGGAGATGTGGCGTTTTGTGAAACCCGCTTTGTATGAAAAAGAATTGAAAGCTACCAGAGGAATTGTTTTTTACATTGCTACACTTTTTGCGATGGGGGTTTTGTTTGGTTATTTTATTCTTACGCCTATTTCTGTAAATTTTTTAGCTACTTACAAAATTTCTCCTCGTATCAATCCGAATTTAGAATTTGATTTGCATAGTTACATTTCTATCGTAACTTGGCTGACATTGATTAGTGCTTTAATGTTTCAGTTGCCTATGGTAGCTTATTTTTTAGGCAAAGTAGGCTTACTGACAACCTCTTTTATGCGAAAATATCGGCGTCATAGTGTTGTAGGTGTGTTGATACTTGCGGCAGTGATTACTCCCACAGGGGATATTTTTTCTCAACTTATTGTAGCATTGCCTTTATATGTACTTTACGAGGCAAGTATTTTTGTTGTAGCTCGTGTAGAAAGGCGTGAAAAAGAATTGGAAAAAGCTCAAGAAGCTCAATACACTCAAATCATTCCTGCCCAAACGCAAACCCCTCGATTAGACCAAATGTTAGAATAAGGAAAATTCTGAGAGTCTAAGGTTCAGAGTTTGAGAACTTGACAGGCAAAAAACTAAGCATTTCCTTGAATTTTCGTCTAATTTTTGTGATTTTTTTGTAATTTTTTAGTAAATTGTATAAAATTTCCAAGAAATTTTTGTATTTTTGCCCGAACACCAAACAACGCTTTCTATGATAGCAGAAATTTCCACAAAAAACGAATTATTACAAGAAATTGCTAAATCTGTTAGAGATTTTGCTAATCTTCACATTCGTCCTTACGTAATGGAATGGGACGAAAGTCAAACTTTTCCTGTGGAGGTTTTCAGAAAGTTGGGGGAATTGGGGCTTATGGGGGTGCTTGTGCCTGAAAAATACAATGGAGCAGGCTTAGGCTACAAAGAATATGTAACTGCGATTGTAGAACTTGCCAAAGTAGATCCTTCTATTGGACTTTCTATGGCGGCACACAATTCGCTTTGTACTAATCATATTCTTATGTTTGGCAATGAGGAGCAAAAAGCTAAATACTTACCCAAACTTGCCACAGGCGAATGGATAGGTGCTTGGGGACTTACCGAACCTAACACAGGCTCCGATGCTAGTAACATGCGTACTACTGCTGTAACTGATGGTGATTATTACATTATCAATGGCTCTAAAAATTTTATTACACACGGCAAAACAGGGGATGTTGCCGTAGTAATTACGCGTACAGGTGAGCCTCGTACTTCTAAAAACTCTACGGCTTTCATCATTGAGCGAGGGACACCAGGGTTCTATGCAGGCAAAAAAGAAAATAAACTTGGCATGCGTGCCTCTGAAACTGCCGAACTTGTGTTTGATAACGTACGCGTACATAAAAGCCAAATACTTGGCAATGTGGGGGAAGGGTTTCATCAAGCGATGAAAATCTTAGACGGAGGACGAATTTCTATTGCGGCACTTTCTTTGGGAATAGCTATGGGTGCTTATGAAGCCGCTGTTCAATATGCCAAAGAAAGACAGCAGTTCGGGCAACCTATTGGTAAATTTCAAGCCATTGCTTTCAAACTTGCAGAAATGGCTACCGAAATTGAAGCCGCTAAATTACTCACTTACCAAGCCGCTCAACTCAAAGATGAAGGTTTGCCTGTAACCCAAGCCGCCGCAATGGCAAAATATTATGCCTCTGAAACTTGTGTAAAGGTTTCTAATGAAGCAGTGCAAATTTTTGGTGGTTATGGCTACACCAAAGATTTCCCCGTAGAGAAATTTTATCGCGACTCCAAACTTTGCACTATCGGCGAGGGTACTACTGAAATTCAAAAGCTGGTTATTTCTCGCAATATTCTGGGTTTGAAGTAAGTTGTTCTTTGTAAGAACGCAAAACCTGTGAGTTTTGCGTTTTTCTTTTTTGTAAAAATAGCATTACTGTACCTGATTTTCTACACTCTCTTTGATTTCCAAGAAAAGAGGTAATAAGTTCTCGTCAATATCTTCTTCCGAACAACCTACTTGTCTGCAAACAAATCTAAAAATTTCAAGCGGGTCTAATTCTTGCAAATCTTTGTTGGCAAATTGTTGGGAAAGAGAGGTGGATTGATAGGTATTGCATACATCAATTCTGTAAAAGAGGGCTTCTAATCGTGTGTTTTCTTGTAAAACTTTTTCTAATTGAGTTTTTGCATTAGGATTAGGTGAGGGCAAAACAACTCGGATTTCAGCCCAAGAGGTTGGGAAAGATGAATTAGATTGAATTGGGAAGTTTTTAATTTTCTCGCATACTTCCTCCAAATTTCCTGCAATTCGTATAAGTTTGCGGTAAATTGTGGAAGGTACTGCAATTTTTTGGATATTTTGTAGTTTTTTACCTTCAAAATCTATCAGTAGAACAGATTTTTCATCATTTCTTTCGCTGAAACTCAAAGGCAAAGGCGAACCTGAATACCGAATATGCTCTTTGCCACCTACTATTTGTGAGCGGTGTAGATGCCCTAAGGCTACATAGTCAAAAATTTTGGGGAAGATATGAGCAGGTACTTTGCCCAAATTTCCTGTATAAATAGCTTTTTCGGATTGATTTTCTTCACCATTTTCTTGGCTTTCGGCATTGTAATGGCTACAACCTTGTGCAAATAAGTGTCCTGTGGTAATAAGTGGAATGTTTAGTTGAGTGTAACCTTTCTGCTCCAACAAGGTAGCCATTGCTGCGTAATGCTTGCTAATAGCCTCTACAATCATTTTATCTCGTGTATTGCTATCCGAAGCTATTTGGTTATAGCGGATATCCTTATCTCGCAAAAAAGGAACCGCCGCAACTACGGCTTGCAAATTGCCTTGATTATCTTGGATTTCAACAAGGTCGTTTTCTGATTTTTCACTTGCACCGCCAATAATGTGTAGTTGTAGGAGTTTAGCTAATTCTTTGGGGGCATTAAGACTTTGAATAGAGTCGTGATTGCCACCTACGATAACAGCATGTTGGCAATCAGTTTGTTTTACCAATTTTGCTAAAAATTGATAATACTGCTCAATGGCTTTTTGTGGAGGATTGGCTACATCAAAAATATCTCCTGCTACAATAAGTAAATCCACATGTTTTTCAGAAATAAGTTCGATGAGCCAATCCAAAAAGTTTTGAAATTCATCAAAACGTTCTTTATCGTAAAGTTTTTGTCCCAAATGCCAGTCGGCAGTATGCAGAATTCGCATAACTATTTGCTCAATTCCCGAATATCTAAAATTACTTTTTCAGTGAGATTATCGGCGGTTTGTTGGGTATCGGCTTCGGCGTAAATGCGAATGATAGGCTCTGTATTACTTTTACGAAGATGAACCCAAGCAGAGTCAAAATTAACTTTTAACCCATCTATGGTACAGAGGTCAAATTTAGCATATTTACGTTGCATTTTTTCTAAAATATCGTCAATATTTATATTGTCGGCAAGTTCAATTTTGTTTTTAGACATGTAGAATTTAGGATACGTAGCTCGCAAAATACTTGCCGATTTACCAAATTTAGCTAAATGCGAAAGGAATAGAGCTATGCCTACCAAAGCATCACGTCCGTAGTGCAAAGCAGGATAAATCACCCCACCATTACCTTCTCCCCCTATAACAGCCTTAGTTTGTTTCATAACATTCACTACATTCACTTCGCCTACTGCCGAAAAGAAATGAGTTTGCCCGTGTTTTTGTGTAACAATTTTCAGAGCCTGCGTAGAAGAAAGATTAGAGACCGTGCTACCTTTCTGATGTTTCAAAACATAATCGGCAACAGCAACCAAAGTATATTCTTCGCCAAAAGGTTCACCGTTTTCGCAAATGAAAGCAAGTCTATCTACATCGGGATCTACTACTATGCCTAAATCAAAATTACCTCTTTCTACTTCTTTGGAAAATTGAACGAGATTTTCAGGTAAGGGTTCAGGATTGTGAGCAAAATGCCCTGTGGGTTCGCAGTTGAACTCGGTAATTTGTAGTACGCCCAAAGCCTTCAGCAAAGCAGGAACAGCAATACCTCCCACCGAATTGACTGCATCTACGGCAATTCTGAACCTTCTTTGCTGAATAGCCTCTACATCAACCAAAGGTAAAGCCAAGATTTTGTCAATATGTTTCTGCAAGTAACTATCATTTTGGCTATATTTGCCCAAATGCTTCACATCTGCAAACTCAAAATCACCTTTTCGGGCAATTTCAAGTACCTCTTCACCCTCTTCGGCTGAAATAAATTCTCCGCAACTATTCAGGAGTTTAAGAGCATTCCACTGCATAGGATTATGACTTGCTGTGAGAATAATCCCACCAATGGCATTTTCTTCGGGAACGGCAATTTCTACAGTAGGCGTAGTAGCCAAACCCAAATCCACAACGTCAATGCCCAAACCTTGCAAGGTAGCAGAAACCAAATGAGAAAGCATTTGCCCTGAAATACGAGCATCTCTGCCGATAACTACTTTTGGGGTTGCAATATTTTTATTTTTCAGCCAAGTGCCGAAAGCGGCAGTAAAACGAACAATATCCATAGGGGTAAGGTTTGCACCCACCTTACCACCAATTGTACCTCGTATGCCTGAGATAGATTGAATAAGTGTCATAGTGTAATTATAGTATGTAGTGGCTCAAATCTTTGTTTTTTACTAAACTGCTCAATTTTTCTTCTACCAAAGAAGCAGTAACTACAATTTTGGTAGGAGGCTTGATAGTATCAGGAATTTCAAAAAGAAAATCGTTCAAAAGGGTACTCATTACGGTTTGCAAACGGCGAGCCCCAATATTTTCTACTTCTGAATTGATTTGAAACGCAATTTCAGCAATTTTTTCAAGGGCTTCATCTTCAAAAGCAAGTTCTACACCTTCGGCTTTGAGCAAGGCTTCATATTGCTTGGTAAGAGCATTGCGAGGCTCTTTGAGAATGTGATAAAAATCTTCTTTGGTAAGTGCTTGCAGTTCAACACGAATCGGGAAACGTCCTTGTAACTCAGGAATAAGGTCAGAGGGTTTAGAAACGTGAAAAGCTCCCGCCGCAATAAATAAAATGTGGTCTGTTTTTACCACGCCATACTTCGTATTGACAGTACTACCTTCTACAATCGGCAATAAATCTCTTTGCACACCTTCACGACTCACATCAGGTCCCTGTTTAGTACCCGAAGAGGCAATTTTATCAATTTCATCAATGAAAATAATACCTGCATTTTCAGCTCGGCGAATTGCTTCTTCTTTCACTTCATCCATATCAATCATTTTGGCAGTCTCTTCTTCTAGGAGAATTTTTTTAGCTTCTGCAATCGTAACTTTACGCTTTTTAGTTTTGGTGGGCATAAAGTTAGAAAGCATTTCTTGCAGGTTCATCATAGAGACTTCGTCAATACCTGAACCTAAAACACCCACATTAGAAATACTTTGCTTGACATCAATTTCAATTTTACGGTGGTCAAGTTCTCCATTGCGAATTTTTTCACGGAAACGCTCGCGGGTACGTTCATTGAGTTCTACGTCTTCATTTCGTCCTAAATCAAAGCCAACTCCTTCGGTTACAGGCTTTTTGATAGGCGGAATCAAGGCATCCAAAATGATTTCTTCAACGGCTTGAATAGCTTTTTGTTTAACCTCTTCTTGCTTTTGCTGTTTGACCATCCTAACTGCTTGTTCTACTAAATCGCGTACCATACTTTCTACGTCTCTGCCCACATAGCCTACTTCGGTAAATTTGGAGGCTTCTACCTTGACAAAAGGGGCATCGGCAAGTTTTGCCAAACGGCGAGCTATTTCGGTTTTCCCTACCCCCGTTGAACCTATCATCAGGATGTTGTTGGGGATAATTTCATTTTGAATTTCGGCAGGTGAGTTCATTCTACGCCAACGATTGCGTAGAGCAATGGCTACGTTTTTTTTAGCTTCTTTCTGACCGATGATGTACTTATCTAATTCAGCAACAATCTGTTGAGGGGTTAGAGGTTCTTTGTTCATAGTTCAATTTTCTAAAATAGAGGGCAAATTTAGTTATTTTTCGGATTGCGTACTTAACTTATGTTGCAAAAAATGCCATAAAACAATTCCTCCACTGACAGATACATTCAAAGAATGTTTTGTACCAAATTGGGGAATTTCAATAGCCAAATCCGAAAGTTCAATGGCTTCGGGGCTTACTCCAAAAACTTCATTACCAAAAATTAAGGCATATTTTGTTTGAGATTGTACAATAAATTTTTCCAAAGAGATGCTCTGGTCGGTATGTTCTACGCTTATAATAACATAATCTTGGGCTTTTAAGTTTTGCAGAACCTCTTTAATTTGCTGAAAATATTCCCAAGCAACTGTTTCAGTTGCCCCCAGAGCTGTTTTTTGGATTTCTCGGTTGGGGGGGGTGCCTGTAATGCCACAAAGATAAATTTTTTCAATAGCAAAAGCATCAGCAGTGCGAAAAAATGAACCTACATTATGCAAGCTACGAATATTATCCAGCACCACTACCCAAGGATTTTTGGGCATAGTTCGGTAAATTTCATTACTAACTCTTTGAATTTCAGAAGTTTCTAACTTTTTCACAACTTAATTGCGTTTAAGGTGTAAAGTTTGAAGTCTGCCAAAAAGAATGCTATACACTGCTAACTTCTTGTAAGCGTTTGAAAGAATGCAAAGCCTTTCCACTTTCCAAACTTTCTTTTGCCATATACAAACACTCTTGCAGGGTTTTTTGTGGTTGAGCAGTATGCAAAGCCATTGCGGCATTTGCCAGAACAACATTTTTTTGTGCCTGTGAGGCTTTATTTTCAAGGACATTGATGAAAATTTTCGCAGAATCTTCAATTGTATTACCGCTTAAAATTTCGTTTTCCAGAATACCTTCACCAAAAATTTCAGCAGAAAGTATTTGTTCTTGATTGCGAGTATAAATTTTACATGGAGCCGTTAGAGAGATTTCATCATAGCCATCAAGGCTGTGAATGATGCTAAAATTTTTGTTGGTTTTTTGATACAAGTATGCATACAAACGAGCCAATTCCAAATTGAAAACACCTACCATTTGATTTTGAGGAAAAGCAGGATTTACCATAGGTCCCAGCATGTTGAAAAAAGTTTTTACGCCCAACTCCTTCCGAATGGGAGCGACAGTCTTCATAGCAGGATGAAAAAGGGGAGCATGTAAAATGCAAATATTTGCTTTTTCCAGCTGTTTTTCAAGCAAATTTTTGTCATTAGTGAATTTTATCCCAAAATGTTCCAAAATATTAGAACTACCGCATACCGAAGAGACACCATAATTGCCGTGTTTAGCAACTGCTTGTCCTGCTCCTGCTACAACAAAAGAAGCAAGTGTGGAGATATTAAAGGTGCTTTTGCCATCGCCACCTGTACCGCAAAGGTCAATAGGATTATAGTGGCTCAAATCTAAGGCAATGCAAAGGTCTAACATAGCATCACGAAAGCCTTCTAATTCCTCTACCGTGATACTTCGCATCAGGTACACGGTCATGAAAGCGGCTATTTGAGCAGAATTATATTTGCCCAGAGCTATGTTTTTCAGGATTTCTTGGGCTTGGTTTTTGGTAAGCGTTCGATGTTCAAAAAGATGTAACAGAATTTCTTTCATTGTAAAATTTAGGAAAATTTTGCCAAAAGTAAGGAAAAATTGTAAATTGGCACAAAAAACTATTATAATGGGGAAAATTATCAAGTGGTCTTCTCGGATTTTTTGGATAGTTTTGGGCTTGCGAATTTTTGCTCCGCAGAGTCAAATTTATCAAATGATAGCTCCAATTTCAGAACCAATTTTTGAGGCTATTTTAGAAAGTTTAGTACAAGTAATAAACAGCGATAATACAAATAACGCTGTTCGGGAATTAAAAAACGAGAAAAATAAACAAGTTGAAATAATTGAAGAAAATCCTGAAAATCAGAATTATAATAATCAGGGGCAAGTGGAAGACTATAGTAAAGTACAAGAATTTGATGCAATAATGCCTTGTCAAAGTCGTATTGGACATGTTACACACTTGCATACGTGGAAGTCGTTTAATGGAAAAAATTTCAAGGCTAAATTTACCATTTTGCCGAAAGAGGCTTGCGGTTCAGAGAGTTTTCGTGAGCAAATGCCCGAACCTACTTTTGATGGCTCTATTAAAGACTACTATGGGAAAGTATATTTACAACTTATCAAGGAATGCCGCCCCAAAATGGAACGAATTATCCGAACTTATGAAAAAATCGGCAAAAAATATCAACTGAACTATCGTCAGTTTGCTGAAATGGTGATGACTTCTATACAAGAAATTCCGTATGTTTTGGTGCATCCTGAAAGTTGCTACAAAGCTAAACAATGGGGAGGGTTTATGGCTACCTATCATGCAGAAGGCAAGGAGTGTTTGCCTGAAATTCGTTTTGGGCTTACTTCTCCTACCGAATTTTTATATAACCTCAAAGGCGATTGCGACACCAGAACGGTATTTATCTATACTATTTTAGCTCATTTTGGCTATGATGTGGCAATCTTTGTAAGCAATACACACTGCCTTTTAGGAATTCATTTGCCCAATGTTTATGGCGATTATCTAACTTACAAAGGCAAGAAATATTTCTTTTGGGAAACTACTGCCAAAGGATTTGTACCTGGTGTATTGCCTAATGAATTCAGAAACGATTTTTGGAATATTGCTCTCGTAAAACCATAAAGCGAGTAGGTGGTATAGAGTATAGAGTACAGAGTATAGAGTATAGAGTACAGAATACAGAATACAGAGTACAGGATTATGGTCTAAAATGTATGATGAATATTTGGCGAAATAGACAATGAGAATTTACTTTTACGTTGTGAGCGAAATAATGATAAAAGTAAACTGCCCTCATTGTCTTGGGACAAAGGTAGTAAAAAATGGTCGTAAAAAAGACGGAACTCAAAACTTTTTGTGTAAAAGTTGTGGCAAGCAATTTCAGAGCCATTACAAATATGCAAGAGCTAATCCTACTATCAAAAATATGATAATCCGTATGTTATCAAGGAATTCAGGGGTACAAGATTACAGATAGTTTTGGGAGAAAGTCGTTGTACGGTTGTTACGTAGCTTTCTTGTAGTAGCAGAAAAAACCTTGATTGAGCCGAAAAGAAAGCAGTAATAGTGTTCAAATAGATGAACTAGGGTCTTATGTGAGTCAAAAACGTCAGAAACGTTGGATAGTGTATGCTTATGCTCCTGAAACGGATGAAATTTTACTTATGTGATAGGGAAAAGAAATGCTGCTATGGTCAGGAAACTTTATCAAAAACTCAAAAATTTGCAAATAGATACCTATTGCACTGATGACTGAAAAGCATTTAAGCAAGTGTTTAGCAAGGAAAATCATCAAGTCGGTAAGGGCTTATACCAGGCAGATTGAGGGCGTAAATACTTGCTTGCGAGCTAGAAACAGACGATTAGTACGAAAAACTACTGGTCTCTCCAAAAAAGAACCTTACCACGATGTTTCTGTTAAAATTATGTTTTACCATAGAAATTACTGCTATCATACATTCTAAACCACTACCAACAAAGTTTCACACCTCTCTTTTGGTATTTTTTGATATTTTGATTTTTGAAACACGTTCCCTTCCTTCTTACTTAGTAATAATAGCCAAAGCACATTAACAGCCTAAAGAAAGGCTTTAACGACTTTTCTCCCAAAATCATTTTTCAATACAACAAAACTTTACTTTCTTGCCTCAACTGCCTCAACATTTTCAGCTATTTTGAATTTTCTGCTTTCAATTTTCACTTTTCTTGCCCCCGAATAAGAATAATATTCATCGGCATACATAGCTTCGGCAGCAATAGCCCCCATCTGAAACTCACCCAAAGAAACAGCTCGCACCATATAATAAAAATCTTTTGTTTCACCTGTCGCTTCACAGAAAATATGAATTCTATCATCTCGGATGTCAACATAATCGGCTTTGGCGGCTTTCTGTATCCAAGGTAGTTGCACAGCATCCATCAAACGGGGATTTTCAATTTCAAAACCCGCAGGCAATAAATCCGTAATAGCTACATTAGGCACATTTTCACCTTTTTCAGTTTGTATGCTTACCTTCACCACAATTAAATCGTTTTGTTCAAATATTCCACTTTTAATTTCTTGTCCTGCTCGGTTGTAAAATGTACGTCTGACTTTCAAGAAATTATCACGCTCCTTGATTTGTGGATTGCGTTCCAAACCTTGCAACTTCCAGAAATAATACAAATTGCCTTTTCCCGAAACATTTACACCAATAGATTTATTAGACAAATTGCTCAACTCAACAACAACATCTTCCCCCACAAATTGAGCAATTTCCTTGCCTTCAAGTTTGAACGAGGCTTTAAGGTCTGTTTTTTCAGCTTGTTTGGTGAGTTTGCCAAGTGCCAACAACGCAAAGGCACTCTCCTGCGTATTGAGCCATTTTTGAGAGCGTAAAATTTCCGAAATACGCTTGGACATCATAGGCACTTGCGGATTTTGAGGCTCAACCTCTAAAAGAGCATTTAAAGCTATTGCCTCATCACGCACAGGTGAGTAGAAACTACCTCCCAAAGCCGTTTTTGAACGCTCTCCCGAAAAACTCTTTGGAAGCACAGCATTATACGAGGCTTTGTCGCCCATAAGCAAGTAGCTTACCGCAAGCAAATATTTACTATCCAACGCAAGCATAGCACTATTTGCCTTGCAATAGTTCATAATGGCTATATCTCCCCTACGCATGAGAGCGAGTACATACAACGTGTAAGGAATTTCTTTAGCAATAATTGTTCGCGAACGCAGACGATTCTGTTCATCAAAGTAGCTGTAAGTCTCCGTATGTTTTTCACGAACTTTGGTTTGCAGATACTTGGTAAGACGCTCTAAAAAGGCTTCATTCACATTATAGCCTGCCTTTTGAGCTTCATACAAGAAATGAGCCGCATACACACTGCCCCACCAACTTTCATAATCGCCACCTGCCCAGTAACTCAATGCTCCATTATACATTTGCATAGCTTGCAAACGCATAATAGCCTCTTGCACAAAATAACGACTTTCTTGGGCTGTGCTACCTTCATATTTACCCGATTTTTTGAGTTTGCGAGAAAGTTCAGTCAAGTAGAGTTGAGGAAATGCCGTTGAAATAGTCTGCTCCACACAACCATAAGGATATTGCAACAGATAATCTAAATTATCCGAAAATTCTGCCATAGGCGATTTAGAAATAACCAAAGTAGCTTTGGTAGTGCTTGGAATGAAGGAATGTTGCAGATTGATATTTTGATTGCCTGCTTGCAATGCACCAAAACCTACTTTTTTCTGCATTGGCACTGCGGAACGTACTGCAATATCGGTTTTTTCTTCAAATTTGCGGTTCTGTGTAGCAAAGCTAATGATGATTTTCGTTTTCCCAACAAAATCAGTGGCTTTTACCTTGAAAAAGGCTTGTTTTTCTTCATTAGCAGATATACCCAACGGAATTTGGGTATTTCCAACAACTTGTAAGCCCTCTCCTACGCTAATTTGAGCTGTTCCCTGCAAGGTCTCAGTCGTTGTATTGGCAAAAGTAGCGGGAATAATTACTTCATCATTAGGAGCAAGGAAACGAGGTATGCCCGAACTAATTACCACAGGGTCGGCTACTTTCATAAATTTGGTATTGCCCCCAAAACGAGAACCTTTGTAGGCAATCGCCATAATTCGCAAACTGCCCGAAAACTGCGGAATGTCAATCGTATAACTTGCTTCTCCTGAGGAATTAGTTTTCAAAATGCCACTCCAAAAAGTAGTGAGTTTTACTCGCTTATTAGAAAGATTGTTGTTTGTATTGTTTTTGTTTCTTTGCTCTGCCAAAGCCTCTCCACCTCCCCCTACACTGCTTTTATTGGGTTTGAGTTCAGGGAAAAGACGAGGATATAAGTCATAAGCATCAACTTCCAAAGCTCTTTTTTGGAAAAAATAAGCCAAAGGATTGGGCGACTGAAAATCTTTTATCTGCAAAATACCTTCATCAACTACTGCAAGTACCACTTCGGCATTGCTTTCAGAGGTTTTCACCTTAATAGTCTGCGAAGTGTTGGAAAAAGAACTTTCCTGTGCCTGAATAGTTACATCAATTTTGTGGCGAGAAGGCTCAACTTTCAAGGGCAAGTAGCCATGAGCCACCGTCAGTGGAATTGCCGAGTTTGTATGTGGCTTAATCAGCGTTGCCGAAACGTAAATGTTGGGCAAATAATCATCAGCAATACGCAAATTGAAACTGGCGGCTTTCTTTTCGGTTTCCAAATAAAAATGTTGCAGAACCTTGTTACGCTCAATGGTTACAAGCAATTTACCCTCAAAAGGTGTTTTGAAAAGTAATTTAGCAGTTTCTCCAATGTTATAGGTTTCTTTATCGGAAGTTATGTCTATTTGTCCGTCTTTGTTGATTTCAAAGGAACTATAATCGGTCATTCCCCAAGCATAAGCAAAAAAATGATATGCCACATACGCACTGCTACTTTCCTCACGTACACGTACTTCATACTCACCCGAACCCGCTACCCGAATAGGCAAAATTGCTTTGCCATTGATACGAATTTTCTGCTCGCTAATTACTTTTTCCTTTTTGTTGGAAACATAACGTACATTTTCCGAGTAGCTATCCCGTTCTAAAGTATTTTGCCAATCAAAACGAACTACTTGCACCACCGCCGAAGTTTGCAATGGTTTGCCCTCCTTATCTAATGCAACCAAATTGATAGGTAACTCCTGACCTGCGTCTAAATACTCACTGCCTCGCTCAATACCTATAAATACATTTTGCGTTGGTACTTCAATAATTTCCCCTCTACGAACAGGTCTGCCTGTTTCGTCAAAAACCGTAGTGTAAAGATATCCTTCCCAAAGCCCTTGATTTATTAAAACTTCATCTATTTTGAATTCTGCTTTTAACTCACCTTCTTGCGTAGTTATGCCCTCTTTCATTTGAGGTGAAAAGCTAATTTCTTTGCCTACTACATTGAAATCAAATTTTTCGTAACCTTTGGGAGCAAAAATTTTACGCTTCAATAGAAAATCTATTTGATAGCTACGATTACTGGCAGGTGTGCCGTAAAGATTGGAGGCTTTACCACGCAAAATAATTGTCTCCCCTGCTTGATAAGATTTTTTATCAGTTTTTTGCACAATCTTAATTCTATCAGGCATAAATTCCTCTACGCTAATATTTTGCGTATTGAGCAGAATATCATTAAAAGTCAGTACTTCCATTTTATACGAACCTGTAAGAGCATCTTCGGGGAAACGTAGGCTACCTTCCCAAGCTCCTTGTTCGTTTAAGTTGCCTTTGAGCGTTACTAATTCTTTCCCATTGGGCATAGTAAAACGGACTTTCAAAGGCATTTTTTCTATTTTCCATTCTTCATTTCGCACCAAAACCAAGAAATTTGCCTTTTCACCAGGGCGGTACAAATCTCTTTCCAAAGCTACAAAAGCCTGATAAGGTTCTTGATTACTACGCAAGCCTCCTACATCATAGCGAGAAGTTTCTACACGACTTTTCTCAAAGTTCAAAAAAGTAAAATCTTCTCCTGCTGTTGCTGTAATCATTCCCAAACGAAAATCGGGATATTTTTCCTTCAAATCGCTAATTTTAGCAATGCCATTTTCATCGGTATTGGTTTGGGCTAAAATTTGGTTGTTGGAGCTAATCAAATTGATTTTCACATTTTTAAGTGGTTTAGCGTCCAAAATGCTATTAGCAAAAACCCAAACTTCATCATCATTTTCTTTGGCAATCAAACCTATATCAGAAACCGCTACCAACTTGAAGGCTTTTTCATATAAGTTTTGTTTTGAACCCACTACTACCGCATACACTCCCTTGAAATCTTTGAATTTATCTGCACCAATATTGAGCAAATGTATGCCATTTTGCATAGCAGGCAGACGTTCTACTTCGAAGGTTTGTTTGGAAATTAGCGAACCATAACGCTCGTAAGGACTTGCATTACCATATTCGTAAGTTGTTTCTCTTTCAAGTTGATAGTCATAATTTTCTAAAAAGTTAAGCAAGTTATTTTCATAAATCTTGTAGATAGCCACCTCAATTTCAGGAATATTGACAATTTTTACCCCAATATTTCTTTGTCCTTTGGAAGTCAGATACATAGCTTTCTTTTCGGTGAAGGTAATTTGAGGTTGTATTTTGCCAAAAGATATAGTCTGCAAGTACTCCTGAAACATTTTTCCTCCTGCTATGCCTTCCAAAGCCGAAGAGATATGCAATTCGTAATTTTTACCTGCCTCAAAATTTCCTGTAATTTTCAAGCCTTGTGGATGAGCCGTAATTGTAATTTGCTCAAATTTTTGAGTTTTTTCAGTTTCTCTTTTTCTATATTCTTCTTCACCATCTTCATATTCTTCCTCTATTTCCCAGTAGTAATTTCTCTGTCTTTGGGCTTTGATTGTAATTAACTTTTCAAGGTTTGAAGAGACAATCG
>JANWZC010000149.1 GCA_025054975.1 Raineya sp. | reverse complement strand
AGGAAAGTCAGTGGTTTTCGCCTTTTGGCAGTTTTACAAGTTCGCAATGGTTTGAACAATGGCAAGAAACTTTGAAAAATTCTTTCGGGCAAAAAAAGAATGACTCCGAAAGTAAAACCCTTTCTGTTGAATGGCTTACTTCGCAATGGCAGGCATGGCAAAACTGGTGGCAAGAACTTGCCAAAGCCGTAGCAGAAGACAGCATAGAAAAAACTCAAAAACATATCGGAGATTTCTTGCTCAATGCTGAATTGCAAAAGCCGCTCATTAGTGCCGCTGATACTATTTTAGAAATTTCTCAGCATGTTCTTGACTTCAAGGAGTTTATGGATTATGCCACTATTGCTCTCAACAAAAAGCCTGAATGGGTAACTCCCAACATAGTAGTAGGTAAGTTGCGTTGTTTTGACTTACGTCAATTTTCCCCCACAATAGATAAAACCAAATCAGCTACTCTGGTATTACCACCTTTTGCAGGGCATTATTCTACGATTGCAGATTTTTCAGAAAAACAAAGTCTTGTAAGGCATCTGATGGATTATGGCATACCTAACGTATATTGTTTAGATTACCATAGTGCCACCAAAGAAATGCAATACTACAACATTGATGATTATTTAGCCCAATTAGATGTTTTCGTTGATGACATTGGAGACCATGTGAATTTGATAGGCTTGTGTCAAGGGGGCTGGTTTGGGGCTATTTATACAGCTCGTTTTCCACAAAAGGTGAAAACTTTGGTGGTGGCAGGCTCACCCATTGATACCAAAGCAGGAGACGGACACCTTGAAAATACCGTAGATAATGCTTCTCCTACTTTTTTCAGCAATCTTGTCAAACTCGGACAAGGTGTAATGGATGGTAGATTTATGGTGCAAGGCTTCAAGAATATGAACTTTATGCAACATTATTTTGAAAAATATCAACGCCTTTACAAAATGGTAAAAGGTGCTCAAAATGATGAAGCGGGATTAGAGCGTTATGAAAACTTTGAAATTTGGTACGAAAACACTATTAATTTGCCCGGTAAATGGTACGAACAAGTAATAGATGAACTTTTCCGAAACAATCACTTTGTCAATGAGGAATTTGTAGCTTTGGGTAAGAAAGTTAGCCCCAAAGATATTAAATGCCCCGTATATATGCTTGCAGGAGATAAAGATGATATTACTTTACCCGAGCAAGTATTTGATATGGAAAAGTATATTGGCACACCCAAAGAAAAACAAGCTAAGGGATTAGCACAAGCAGGGCATATTGGTTTATTTATGGGGCGTGCTGTGCTTGCTAAAAATTGGAAAGAAATCGCTGAGTGGATTTTGAAAAATCAATAAAATCTTAAATAAACCCGACAACTCCCAAAAAGGAGTTGTCTTATGCTTATATGTGCGGTATTCGTTTCAATCACGAAAAGTTTGCTCATCAATGCTATTATTGTGGCAAATTAGCATTGCAAGAAGAGCTATTATTTTCCAATGAATTAGGCGTTTGGCTTTGCGAAGAATGTTGGGATAACAAAAAGAAAAAAGACACACAAGAAAATGTAAATATTGCCAAACCCGAATAGTTTAGGTTGTTGGTTGAAACCTTTTTTTAAGGATTTCCAAAATGTATCTTGCCCAAGTTGAGTATTTGTAAGCTACTTTTATCCAAGTTACCCATAGAAAAATCAGAAAAGGATAAACCCAAACTACTCCCAAATTGTAATAAAAGGCTTCTGCAAATTCAAAATGATGAAAGTGCATTACAGCTCTTGTAATACCACACCCCAGGCACTCTATATCAAAAAAAACTTTTGAAGGACATATACTCATACCTTCGTCAAATGTATCAGAAGGCAAAAGCCATAAAACGAAGGGAGTTAGAAATAAAGCTAAAAACCACAGGTTTAACAGAGTCTTTTTCATAGGTTTGTATAAAAAAGCCCCCAAAGGGGCTTTGATTTGATTATGTAAAGTTGTAATTCTTCATTTTAACTAATGCATGAATAAAACCGGGTAGCCAGCAAAGCAAAGATAACAATAAATTTATCTACCAGTCATCTCCTTTCCAATCAGTTACAACTCCAGTGCCTATGAAAGATAAACCAAATATAGCAAGTATGATGTAACCGCCTTTACTCATATTTGTTTTTGAAGGTTTATCTTCTTTCAAAAATTTTTTCAATTTCTTTTGAGCCGCTTTTAGAGCCAAAGCCTTTCAAACCCAATTTTTGACCTGTCAGTTCTTTGTATTTTTTAGGAGTAAGCGTAAGAATTTGCTCTAAATTTAGATGAAGCAATTCCTTTTTGAAAACCAAGACGTTTGCATCTTTTGCTAAATCGTTTTCATTAAGAGCTATCTCCCTAACAGGATTAGTAGCCGACATTAGCACAACAGCCATAACAAAGGCGAATACGGCGATTAACTTTTTGTGGAACTTCATAAATTTGTTATTTTTCAGTTTTAGCCTACTCTATCAAAGCTTTTCGGCTTCCGCTTTCAAAGGCAAGGCTAATAAAAAAATATACACAAGCAAATTTTGTATGATTTTTTTTTGAAAACTCAAAATCTTTTTTTGAAAAATGAGGGGAGCAAAGATTCTTCATAAAGTTTGCCAATCTTTACATATCTTTTGTGAGGTTTGCATTAAGAGAATTTTGTACTCAAAAAACTTAATCTTCTTTACACATAAATTCCTTCAACTACAAATTTGAAATTTACTTTGTACCCAAATTGATAATTTTTCCCATAAATGTTTTGTTTTCCGTCTAAAAACGTTCTAAATTTGCGTGGCAAATAAAGAACCTTTTATTTGCCTTCTATGAATGCTCTTGAAAACAAATTTCTCTTTGAAGCACTTACGTATGATGATGTATTGTTGCTTCCTGCCTATTCCGAAGTTTTACCTCGTGAAACTAATCTGCAAACCTATCTAACACGTAAAATAAAGCTCAATTTGCCTATTATTTCGGCGGCAATGGATACGGTCACGGAGTACAAAATGGCAATTGCCGTAGCTCGTGAGGGAGGGATAGGTTTTATTCACAAAAATATGTCCTTAGAGGCACAAGCCGAGCAAGTTCGCAAGGTTAAACGCTCGGAAAGTGGCATGATTATTGACCCCATTACGCTCCCTGAAAATGCAACCATTGCCGATGCCTTACGCATTATGAGTGAATTTAAGATTGGCGGTATTCCTGTTGTAGATGAAAACCAAAAACTCAAAGGTATCGTAACCAATCGGGACTTACGTTTTCAGAAGGATACTTTGCGGGCAGTTGCGGATGTTATGACCAAAGAAAACCTTATCACTGCCCAAGAAGGCATTACACTTGATGAAGCCGAAGAAGTTTTACAAGAATACAAAATTGAAAAATTACCGATTGTCAATAAAGACGGCAAACTTGTTGGTTTAATAACCTATAAGGATATTATCCGCCGCAAAGATTTTCCAAATGCTTGCAAAGATGAATTAGGCAGATTGCGTGTGGGAGCAGCTTTGGGAGTTACAGCAGATATTTTGGAGCGAGTAGAAATTCTTAAAAACGCAGGTGTTGATGTAATTGCCATTGATACGGCTCACGGACATTCCAGAGGAGTGATAGAGGCTCTCCGAAAAGTAAAAGCTAAATTTCCTGAAATGCAAGTAGTAGCGGGCAATGTTGCCACAGGCGAGGGAGCAAAGGCTTTGGCTATGGCAGGGGCTGATGCCGTAAAAGTAGGCGTAGGACCAGGTAGTATTTGCACTACGCGTGTAGTAGCAGGGGTGGGAATGCCTCAGCTTTCGGCAGTTTTTGAGACTTACAAGGCTATCAAGGATTTAGGCGTACCTATCATTGCTGATGGGGGTATTCGTTATTCGGGGGATTTGGTGAAGGCTCTTGCAGGCGGGGCAAGTAGTATTATGGTTGGTTCGCTTTTGGCAGGTACGGATGAGTCTCCTGGAGAAGTAGTGATTTTAGAAGGCAGAAAATTCAAAACTTATCGGGGTATGGGTTCTTTGGAAGCTATGGAAGCAGGCTCCAAAGACCGCTATTTCCAAGATGCCGAAGATGATGTCAAAAAACTTGTTCCTGAGGGTATTGTAGGACAAGTACCTTACAAAGGTACCGTAGCAGAAGTTTTATATCAACTGGCAGGTGGCTTGCGGGCAGGAATGGGATATTGTGGAGCAAAAACTATTCAAGACTTACAAGAAAAGGCACAATTTGTAAAAATCACTGCTGCAGGTATTAGAGAAAGCCATCCTCACGATGTTATTATTACGCGTGAAGCACCTAATTATAGTACAAAATAGTTATGAACAACAAAAAACAAATTGCTCTGCTTTTGGGAATTCTGATTATCCCAGCTTTTATCTTTGTGCTTTTTCAAGGTTCGCTGAAAAATTATTACAACTTACCCAAATTGAGCCGAGAAGGTGAAAAAGAACCTTTTCGCGTACAAACCTCCACTATTCCGCAAAAAAATACTTTTTGGATAGTAGGTTTGGATAAAGAAAAAAGTGCATTGAGCGATAGTTTGTTCAATGTGTTTAGTCGTATTGCTCAAAAAGAAGATTTGAGAAAGTTTTTAGCCCAAAAACTACCTGATTTTCAGGTTAATTTTCAAATTCTGGGCAGAAATTTGGAGAGGAAAACTCCCAATATCATCACAACAGATGAAATCCAAGTAGCTGAAAAATTTTTACTTTCTCAAAGCGGAGAAGCAACTTTAATAGATAATGAAGGTTGGGTGCGTGGCAAATATACATTGATAGGTAAAAACAAAATGCTCAATCCTGATGAAATTGAGCGTTTGATAACTGAAATTAAGGTTTTAGTGGAAATAGTTGCTAATCCAAAGAAAAAATAAACGCAAATTTTGCAAGAAATGAAAGTTTTGTTAGTTTTGCTTGAAAACGCAAAAATTTATGGTTAATAAAGTTATCACTGATTTAGATGCCGTTATACGCCAAATTCCTGATGGAGCGGTTTTGATGTTGGGGGGCTTTGGACTTTGTGGTATTCCTGAACATAGCATTGCGGCACTGCTCAGAAGCGGAGTGAAAAACCTGACCTGTATTTCCAACAACGCAGGAGTAGATGACTTCGGCATCGGTTTGTTACTCAAAACAAGACAGGTGAAAAAAATGATTGCTTCGTATGTTGGTGAAAATGAAGAATTTGAGCGACAACTTTTAAGTGGAGAATTAGAAGTAGAACTTATCCCACAAGGAACACTTGCCGAACGTATCAGAGCAGGTGGGGCTGGTATTCCTGCGTTTTTCACACCTGCAGGTGTAGGTACAGAAGTTGCAGAAGGCAAAGAAGTAAGAGAGTTTGACGGCAAACTTTATCTTATGGAGCGTTGGCTTAAAGCCGATTTTGCTCTCATAAAGGCTTGGAAAGGTGATACAGCGGGCAATTTGATTTACAAAGGCACTGCTCGCAACTTTAATCCTATGATGGCTACTGCTGCCAAAGTTACCATTGCCGAAGTAGAAGAACTTGTCCCTGTGGGTGAATTAGACCCCAATTGTATCCACACACCAGGTATTTACGTGGATTATATCTATCACGGCAAGCACTACGAAAAACGTATTGAACAACGTACCACGCGAAAATAGTGGTTAAAAAAGCAAGTTTTACAAGTTTTACAAGTTTTTCAATACTCAAAAATTTTGGTTTTAATACTCCCCGCCTTTCAAGGCTACTATTAGGACACAAATATTAAACAAAAAATTTTGAAATTTTATACTTGATTTTCAGGTTTTTATTAAAACCACCTCCACCCCCTCCTTGTGCTTCGGCTTCGCTCAGCAACAAAAGGAGGGGAGTTTTTTCTGCGTTATTATACTGAACTCTACGTCTTTCTGCGTTCTCTGTGGTTACATCAAGAGTTAATGCTTAAACAAAATATTGACTATCAAGTTTTTGTATATTTTTTGAAATGTTAGACAAGTTCAAATATTTCATTTACGTTTGATAACAAAAATAAGCAAAACTCACTCACCCACCAGCACAAAAGCACCCATTAGTAGAGATACTCGTACTTCTGCAAAATAGACTTTTTCATTCCATTGCTATTTGACAAGACAATCATCTCATGATACTCGCTTTTATTGCAAAAAGGGCATAGCTGATGTAATCTTTGCCCAAGATTTTAACTCGGATTTTTAATTCTTCTTTATGCAAGGGGGTGACTCGGAGTATCTACCTTGTTTTTGGTATAATCTTGTTAGGTTTTCACAAGAACTAGCATAGTCGGGGTGATCTTTGCCCAAAACTTTCGCTCGTATCGCT
>JANWZC010000148.1 GCA_025054975.1 Raineya sp. | reverse complement strand
CACCTCAAATGTATTTGTCAATAACGCTGCTATTTTTGGCAAGGTATATTTTCCACGTCTTACGGTGCCTGTGGCAAATGTAATTTCAGGCTTTTTAGCTTTTGGTATTCAGTTTTTGTTGTTTTTAGGTGTATATTTCTATTTTCTTTGGCAGGGGAATGAATCTTTACAACCCAATTGGTATATTCTACTTGTGCCTGTATTTGCCTTTAATATGGCACTTTTAGGGCTGGGCATGGGAATAATTATTTCCTCACTTACAACAAAATATCGCGACCTTACCCATGCCGTAGGTTTTGGTGTGCAGTTGCTTATGTATGTTTCAGGAGTAATCCACCCACTTTCATATATTTCCGAAGAAAAACGCTATCTTGTACTGCTTAATCCCATTTTCAGTATTGTAGAAGGATTTCGTTTTGCATTTTTTGGACAAGGGGTGTTTGAAATCCCTATGCTCCTGTATAGCCTAGCAGTAAGTGCTGTAATCTTTTTAATAGGTGTAGCTCTGTTTCACAAGGTAGAAAAAAATTTCATGGATACAGTGTAGTAAGTGATAAATAATAGTTGTACGCCAAAATTTGATTATGTGCTACTCTTTTGGTGTTTCAGCTGTTGCCACAATATATTTCAATTTGTCAGAGTATAGCCAAAGTACGTTCAATAACCCAAAGAGGGGCTCAATAATCATTCTCCTCAAAAAATATCTTTCATTGAAATAAATCAAGCCAAAGCTATTTCAAATTGCACCAAATCAATAAATTCACGTATTCGGTCTTCAATTTCTTCTTTTTTGAGATTTTGTAGGCGTTCGGTGCCAAATTTTTCTACACAAAGTGAAGCCATAGCTGAGCCATAAATCACGGCATTTTTCATATTTTCAAAAGAAATATCACCTGTTTTTGCCAAATAGCCTATAAAACCACCTGCAAATGTATCACCTGCCCCTGTGGGGTCAAACACTTCTTCCAGAGGCAAAGCAGGAGCAAAAAATACTTGTGTTTTGTTGAAAAGTAAAGCTCCATGTTCCCCTTTCTTGATAACCAACACTTTGGGACCCATAGTTAGAATTTTACGAGCGGCTCGTACCAATGAGTATTCTTTGGAAAGTTGGCGAGCTTCTTCGTCATTGATGGAAAGCACATCCACGAGAGCAAGTGTTTTCATGAGTTCGTCCCAAGCAGTATCCATCCAAAAATTCATAGTGTCCATAAGAATTAACTTAGGACGTTTGCGGAGGCGTTCTACTACGGTTCGTTGAATAGTAGGGGTTAGATTTCCCAGCATCAAAAATTCTGTATTCTGATAACTTTCAGGAATTATAGGGTCAAAGTTGGCAAGTACATTCAGTTCGGTAACAAGGGTATCGCGAGTATTCATATCGTTATGATACTTGCCTGCCCAAAAGAAAGATTTTTCTCCTTTTTTGATTTGCAAACCCTCTGTATTGATACCGTGTTGATGAAACATCTCAATGGCTTCTTGTGGAAAATCATCACCTACCACGCTTACTAAATTGATATTTTTGGTAAAATACGAAGCTGAAAGCGAAGCATACGTAGCGGCTCCACCGATAATTTTATCCGTTTTGCCAAAGGGGGTTTCAATGGCGTCAAAAGCTACGGTTCCGATAATAGTTAAACTCATTGACGTGTAATTTTTTAAGTGTAGGTCGCAAACTTACGAAAATTTGAAAACTTGTGGCAGTATGGTTAAGAATTTTCTGCTTGATGAAAATTTTGACTGGCTAATTCGGCTAATTTTTTCATAAGTAAAAGTATTTGGGGTGGGGCTTCCTTACCTCTTTCGGCAATATAGTTCAAATAAACAATATCAGCATGGGCTTCTAAAAAAATATTTCGCACATCATCTTGCATAGGACTTATTCTTACTTCTAAAATTCCTTTTTCGTTAATTGCCCCGACTTTTAAGATACCTGTACCCATAAAATTTTTATCAGCACTTTCACAGAGTTTGCCATATTCTAAAATTTTATCCAAAGACCATACCTGCAAACGTAATACTGAAACTTCATTTGAACCCACAGGAGGCTTAAAAGCCGCTGGCTTTACTTTACGTTTTTGGCTATCATAGTGGAAAGGTGAATATAAATTTCTTGCAATTTCCTCGTTAATATCAGCTAACTCCATCATAATAAAAATTTTCTAAACATTGCACAAGGGTTGGGAAAGCCTCGCTAATAGGAACATTTTTTTGCAAATTATTACTTGCAATTGTAATACCTTGTTTCCCTACATCTACCAAAAGAAAATTATTGTCTTTATTCCACTCCAACAGGATTGTGCCATTAGGTGTAGGCGTAATATCCGTAATGTTGAGGTATTTCTTGAATCGTAAAGGAAGTTTCAACAGAAGTTCTTGGGTGTTTTTCAGCACATCTTTTTCAACAGCAGACGCTTGATAAGCATCCCAATTTTCAGGCAAATCAGCTATTTTTTGAATAACCTCTTTCAGCACTCTATCAAACTTTGCAAGTTCATATTCAGTAATTTTTTGAATAAAAGGTACTTGCAACTGTTTTACCAAAAACTTATTGACAGGGTGCGTGAAAATATTTGCATTTTTGGAAATTGGAGCAATATGCAACATAATCATTACACTTTTAAGTTCATTTTTTCAAGACGAATCTTTTCTTGAAATAACTCTTTCATTTTTTCTTTGTTAGTTTGATGTGCAAATTCTAACTCTTCATCAAGTAGTTTATTTGTCAATATCTCGCCCAAATCTTCTGTACTAATACGCAAATTAACAGTGTGTATCACAGAAAGCCGAGTATAAGGAGTAGGTTCATAAATTTCTCTAAGGTCAATATCGGTTTGGTCGTTATATTCTTTATTTTTTCGGGCAATTTTGTGTAGTGAAAATGTAAAAATGTCTTTGGAGTAGAATAAAGATTTAGGTAGAGCATCAGGGTTAAAGATTTCTGCAAGGGGAATAGGTTCATTCATATCTTCCCAACGAAAAGTATCAACGTAAGTCAAGCTAATCGCATCAACGTACAATCCTTTATGAATTTGGTTACAATACTCTAATATTTGCAACACCAAAGGCTTAAATTCTGCCCAACGTGTGTAAGCCAATTCGTGAAATCTGATAATACCTCTTTGGTTTTCATTGCTTATGCTCAAAAACTTTTGTATTTTCCCCTCTTGATTGATTTGACTAATCTCAATTCCTGTGGAAATTTTTTGGTTATTGATAAAACCTTCTCGGTAATTCAAATGGTTGAAGTGTAATTTTTCTTGCAATTGATAAAATTTATCTAATCTTGCGATAGTTTGATGTAAAAAAACTGCAAAAATGACCTCTTCAATAGGGTGTTGGGGGTGAATAGTGGAAAGTTTTTCAAGCATAACAATCAGTACGGGTACGAACTACGCAAAACTAATATAAATTCAGAATAATCCATAAAAATTTTCCTCAAAATAGTATGCAAGCAGAACAATTTTTGTAATTTTACCTCAAAATTTGCGTTTCATTTTGAAAAATCCGCTCAACGCCATGGAAACAACCGTAGAAAAACCTCGTGTGCAAAAAGCCTATGAAACTCGCCGTATTCGTAAGGTGGCAGTTTTGGGGGCAGGTGTAATGGGAAGTCGTATTGCTTGCCATTTTGCCAACATAGGGGCAGAAGTGCTTTTATTGGACATTGTTCCCAAAGAACTCACCCCTGAAGAGCAAGCCAAAGGGCTTACCTTAGAAAGTCCCGAAGTGCGTAACCGCATTGTGAAAAATGCTTTTGAAAGTACGCTCAAAGCTAAACCTGCCGCACTGTATAGCGAAAAATTCGCTAATCGCATTAAATTGGGCAATTTTGAAGATAATATGCCTGAAATTGCCTCTGCCGATTGGATTATTGAGGTAGTAGTAGAACGTTTGGACATCAAGCAGAAAGTCTTTGAGCAAGTTGAAAAGTATCGCAAAAAAGGCACACTGATTACCTCTAACACTTCAGGTATTCCTATCCGAATGATGGCAGAGGGTAGAAGTGAAGATTTTAAGGCTCATTTCTGCGGAACACACTTTTTCAATCCGCCTCGCTATCTGAAACTTTTGGAAATTATTCCTACCGAACACACCAAACCCGAAGTAGTTGAGTTTTTAATGGAGTATGGGGCTCAAATTTTGGGTAAAACTACCGTACTCTGCAAAGATACACCTGCTTTTATTGCTAATCGTGTGGGTGTGTATGCCATCATGGATGCATTGCACACCATTGAGGCAATGGGGTTAAGTGTGGAGGCAGTAGATAAACTCACAGGACCCGTACTTGGCAGACCTAAATCAGCGACTTTCAGAACGCTTGATGTAGTAGGCTTGGATACCATGATACTTGTTGCCAATGGTTTATCGCAAAATGTACCTCACGATGAAAGTAAAGAGGCTTTTCGTTTGCCAAAGTCTTTGGAGTTTTTGAAGGAAAAAGGTTGGCTCGGAGATAAGTCAGGGCAAGGATATTACAAAAAAGACAAGGAAACCAAAGAAATCTTTGCCCTTGACCTCAAAACCTTTGAATACAGACCTCAAGAAAAAGTAAAATTCAAGGCTTTGGAGGCAACTAAAATGATTGATAAAGTGAAAGAAAGGTTGCCTGTACTTTTGAAGTCTGATGATGTTGCGGGTGAGTTTTATCGCAAAACCTTTGCTTCGCTTTTTGCTTATGTAGCTAATCGTATTCCTGAAATTGCAGACCATTTGTACCAAATTGATGATGCTGTTTGTGCAGGTTTTGGTTGGGAAGTGGGTCCTTTTGAAACTTGGGATACTATTGGTATTGAATATGGTTGTCAGCTCATTCAAGAGGCAGGAAAGAAAGTGGCTCCTTGGGTACAAGAAATGCTTGCCTCAGGCAATAATACTTTCTACAAATTAGAAAATGGCAAACAACTTTATTACGATATTCCTTCCAAGTCTTACAAGCCTATTCAAAAAAGTGGAGAAATCATTATTTTGGATAATATCCGCAAAACCAACAAAGTTTGGGGCAATGCAGGTACTACACTCTTTGACTTGGGCGATGGTATTTTAGGATTAGAGTTTCATACCAAAATGAACTCTATTGGAGCAGAGGTGATTGAAGGTATCAACCGAGCTATTGATATTGCCGAAAAAGATTTCAGAGGTTTGGTGATTGGTTCAAATGCAGAAAACTTTTCAGCAGGAGCTAATTTAGCTATGCTCTTGATGTACGCTATTGAGCAAGAATGGGATGAGATTAATCTAATGATTGCTCAATTCCAAAAAACAATGATGCGAGCCAGGTATTCGGCTATTCCTGTGGTTACGGCACCTGCGGGCTTGGCTTTGGGGGGAGGTTGCGAGTTAAATCTTCATGCCGACCATATTCACGCTCACGCTGAAACTTATATGGGTTTGGTAGAATTTGGTGTAGGACTTATTCCTGCGGGTGGTGGTAGCAAAGAAATGACCTTGCGAGTATCTGACTCGTTCCAAGAGGGAGATGTAGAATTTAACAACTTGCAAACGGCATTTATGAATATTGCCACTGCCAAAGTAGCGACTTCGGCTCACGAGGCTTTGGAAATGGGATATTTGCGTAAAAATGATACTATTGGTTTGAATAGGGCTTTTCATCTTGCCGAAGCCAAAGCCAAAGCTATTGAACTTGCTGAAATGGGTTACACGCAACCCAAACAACGTGAAGACATCAAAGTTTTAGGCAGAACGGCATTAGCCACTTTGAAGGCAGGTATCGTAGGAATGTTGTATGGCAATTACATCACCGAACACGATGCCAAAATTGCCGAAAAACTTGCTTACGTTATGACAGGTGGCGATTTGACCAGCCCTCAACTTGTTTCCGAGCAGTATCTTTTGGATTTAGAACGAGAGGCTTTTCTTTCGCTTTGCGGTGAAAAGAAAACCCTTGAACGTATCCAAAGCATATTAACTACGGGAAAACCATTGAGAAATTAGTACAGAGTACAGAGTATTGAGTACAGAGTATTGAGTACAAAGTACAGAGGTATAAATAAATTACTCAATACTAACTACTCAATACTCAATACTAACTACTCAATACTAATTACTTAACACTAACTACCAACTACTATGCATAATTACAGGGAATTGAAAGTTTGGCAAAAGGCTGTGGATTTGGTTACAAAGGTCTATCAAATTACGTATCAATTTCCTTCGGAGGAGAAGTTTGGTTTAGTGAGCCAAATTCGCAGATGTGCTATTTCTATTCCCTCTAATATTGCAGAAGGAGCAGGTAGAAATACTACCAAAGATTTTGCTAACTTTCTTTCTATTGCCAATGGTGCTTGCTCTGAACTTTCTACCCAATTTCTA
>JANWZC010000147.1 GCA_025054975.1 Raineya sp. | reverse complement strand
AAACTTAACTAATAACTCACGTTAGAACAGGTAAAAGATTGGTTTTTTCTTTTTCAGATTGTTTTGTCAAAATTATGCAAATTCCTATGCAAATAAAAATGCACTTACAAAACAGCTTTGTAAGTGCTTGATTTTGAGGTGGTCCCACTTGGGCTCGAACCAAGGACCCCCTGATTATGAGTCAGGTGCTCTAACCGACTGAGCTATAGGACCTATTCCCAATGCTTTGAGGCTGCAAATATAGCAAAAAAATATTTTGTACAAAAAAATTAAAGCAAACTATTTTTATTTTTTTGCAAAATATTGTACCACAAACTTTTTGATTGCTTCTTTTTGTAGAACATTACCTTAATTATCAGGCTTTTACAAATATACCAAAACTTTTGATAAATCCTATAACCGAAAATAAGCAGCTTTGCTGAAAGTTATCGTAAATTTCTATTACTTTTGCAAAGTTGAGAAAAAAGTTTCTTATGCAACCTATTTGGATAGTTTCTATTCTTACGGCATATTTTGTTTCATTGCTTTCCATAGCTTATTTTACCTCTCGCAATGCTCAAACTACTACTTTTTTCAACGCCGATAAACAATCGCCTTGGTATTTAGTAGCTTTCGGAATGATAGGTGCTTCTCTTTCGGGGGTTACATTTATTTCTATACCAGGAGCTGTGCTTTTACGTTCATTTGGCTATTTTCAAGTAGTTTTAGGATATATTGCAGGCTATTTAGTGATTGCTTTGGTACTAATGCCTTTGTATTATCGTCTTAATCTCATTTCCATTTATACCTATCTTGAAACTCGTTTCGGTAGATACACTTACAAAACAGGGGCTTCGTTTTTTCTACTCTCACGAACTATTGGAACAGCTTTTCGTTTATTTTTAGCCGTAGAGGCTCTGCAAATAGGGCTTTTCGGCAAGTGGGAGTTTCCATTTTGGCTCACAACGGCTATCAGTATTGCCTTGATTTGGCTCTACACGTTTCGCGGGGGCATCAAAACGATTGTTTGGACAGATACCTTTCAAACTTCTTTTTTGTTGTTGGCTCTTTTTTCTGCAATTGGAGCTATCAAACAAGATTTAAGTTGGGATTTTGAAAATTTAGTTACAGCAATTAGTGAAAGCCCACTTTCACAAATATTTTTTTGGAACAATTTTGCGGAAAACAAGTATCATTTCGTCAAGCAGTTTTTAGCAGGAATGTTCATTGCTATTGCAATGACAGGTCTTGACCAAGACCTAATGCAAAAAAACCTCACATGCAAAAATTTGCGTGAGGCTCAAAAAAATATGTTTTCGTTTGTGGTTATTTTGGTAGCCGTGAATTTTGTATTTTTAGTAATGGGAGCTTTATTGTATTTGTATGCAGAAAACAAGGCTATAACATTACCTTCGCAAAATGGCAAAATTCTCACCGACCAAGTATATCCCGTGCTTGCGTTTGAGCATTTGGGCGGAGTGGCAGGTATTGCTTTCTTGTTAGGTATAACGGCTGCCACATACGCAAGTAGCGATTCGGCTTTGGCATCACTTACTACTTCTTTTTGTATTGATTTTCTGGGACTTACTAAAAAATCCATCAGTGAGCAGAAAGCTCAAACTACGGTACGTTGGGTGCATCTGGGTTTTTCAGTTTTGCTATTGGCAATTGTAGTAATTTTTGAAAAATTACGCAGTGCTTATCCACAAATCAATATTATTGGGGCTTTATTTCAAGCGGCAGGTTATACGTATGGGGCTTTGCTAGGACTTTTTGCCTTTGGAATTACTACACAAAGAAATCTACGCGATAAATTAGTGCCTTGGGTATGTGTAATTTGTCCTTTGCTAACCTTTGGAATAGCTCAAAATTCTGCTCAATGGTTTGGTTATCTTTTCGGAGATGAGTTGATTTTACTGAATGGTTTGCTAAATTATGCAGGTTTGTGGGTGATAAGTGTAAAAAAATAGTTATGTTTGTTGTACATAAAAATGCTAAAATGATGCTAAAATGAAATTGTACGAGTTGATAAAATCTAATGACTGGCTTAGTGTTGAGCTGACTTTGCTAAAAATATATCCTGACCAAGAGAATTTAAAATTACAAAAAAGTATTTGAAAAACTAAAACTTATACAACCCGTTGAATGCGACTTGGAGATAGTTGAAGAATACAAAGACGAGGAGGAAACTTATATAGATGTTTCAGGAAGAGTTAAAAACGCTCAATCTATTGAAAATTATGGACTTGAATTTACAAAGTGGGATAAATGGCTTGGCATGGATTTGGCATCAGAAACAATAGAAAACTTTTCCGACTTAGAAATAATAGCATATTGTCTTTACGAAATGACCTTTTTGGGTTATGATGAATAATCATACAAGATAAATGTGCAGAATTAAAGGAGCAAATAGAAATATTTGAGAAATTAACAGATGAGGAGAAAGCAAAAGGTAATTTCGTTAGGGAAGTTAATTATGAAAAGAGGTTTTATAGAAAGAAATCTCAAACTTTTCTTATTTGTTGAGCATATTTCTATGTGCCGAAGTATGCTCAGACAGTAGCAAGCTAAAAAAAGAAGAGTTAATGCCTTATTTACAGAAAAATACCTTTTCATTTTAGTAAAAAGTTTGACAAAACAAATTATACTCACTTAATTTACAATATGTTAATAAGTTTGTCAAAAAGATGCATTCTCAATTTTTTGGTAACTCAAAAGGAATTTTGAGCATAAGTTTTTTGCGTTGAGGTTTCCCCGAAGCATCGGGAATGATAAAACGTGGGGCATTGGCAATAAGTCGGCGAACTTCTTCATTGAAATACTCTTCACAACTAAAATTAGCCCTTTCTTTGTCAATTTCTAATTTTCCGTCTTCATTGACAAAAACTGCTACAAAAACATTACATTCTTTGCGTTCTGCAAGAGCCTGCGGCGGATAACGTAAATTCTTTTTCACATACAAACTCCATACATCAGGCGAATAAACAATAGGTGCTTCATTAGTGCTATTTGAAGCGTTATAGACTTTGAGAGTATCAGTTTTATTTACGTTTGCAGCTGAGTTATTGGCTTGACTTTGTGATTTTTGTTCAGTAATAGAGGCATTATCAGTGATTTCCAAAGGTTTTTGGTTTTCAGTTGGGTTTTTCTGTTCATTGTTTTCACTTTCTTGTTCTTGTTTCCCTTCAACGATTTGAGGTAGTGGGATAGGGGTTTGTGGCAAGAGTATAACAGGAGTTTCCTCAAAGTTGATGTCTTGCAGTTCTACATCTTGCACTTGCAACATGATTTCTTGTTCAAAAGTATCTTTGAGGGTATTAGAGTTATTTTGGGCTGAAAATTTTACAGAAAACATTAAAATCAAAATCAAAGGAATATTCACCAAAAAGCCAATCAATAAGGCTTTAGGGTAATTTTTTCGCAATAAATACGCTCCATACTGCTTATTGCGATTTGCGAATGTAATTTCTGTCAGTCCGAACAACATATTTCTAATGTCTTGTGTCTAATGTCTTGCGTCTAATGTCTAAACCCTTCATATCCATCCTGAAATAAACTCTGCAATAGAATTGAGGCAATCATCATCACGCCAGTAGCCAAAATGACACAGCGGATTCCACGATTGTAGCCAATTTCCTACATTGACTTCAATATCGGCACTTACACTTTGATTATAACTTTCGCTTAAATCTTTCAGCGGATAGCCTAACACATCATCGACATCATAGAAATTAAACCAACGAGCTTTGGATTTCCACTCTTCAGGCAATTGAGGTATGGGAAATTCAATAGCTTGTAAAGGATGATAACCCAAAGTAAAAAATGGAATACAAGAACCAAATGTGAAAAGCCCTACCAAAGTTTGCAGACTTTCAAAAGCATTGTTAGCAAGAAAATCTCCTGTACCTTCGCGAATAGCTTTTTGTCTATCCCAGATGTAGTCAGAAATAATTTGCGTGCCAAATGAGTGAGCAATAATAATAAGTGGCTTATTTTGCTTGCCTAAATCAATGTACAATTTTTCAAGGGTTTCGTGGATGTTGCGGTGAATTTTGTGGTAAATACCATTGCTTTTGTTAGGCGTACCCGCATATGCAACTGCATCGCCCATGTAACTAATTAGAAACTTACGTAATTTCCCAAAATTCAATGGCTCGCCACGCGAAACATTTCGCCAAAGTTCTTCTTCATCGGCTTGCACTTCGGTTGCCCAAGTGGTGGGCATCATCTTGACCAAATCAGGATTTTTATCGTACAATCGTATTCTTTCCTGTAAATCTTTGATAAACTGATTGGCATATGCAGGAGTTTGGTTACCTATGCCGTGAATTATCAAAACACCAAGTTGGAAACTCATAGCAATTTACTTTGGTCAATAAATAGTCTGAAAAAATCTCGGTAGGTTTGCAAAAATTCAGCCTGAAGTCAAAAATATTTTTCTTTTCCAGAACAAACTCTAAATTACAATATTTTTGAGCATTCTGACGCTCTTTTGTAGTGCAAACATCATACCGAATAAATACATTTAACCACAATTTAGAAAATTCTTTATCAGGCAATTGCATATCTTTCTGACCAATACATTTTCGCCAATGCTCCAAGCAATCGGCACTGAAAGAAGTTATATCTTTTCTTTTGATAGCTTTTAGTAAATCAGCTAATTCACCTTTTCCTCCAAAGTGAGTAAAATTTACTGCAAATTTAACCTCCAAATCTTTCTGCTCAACCCATTCGTTAATGGTAACTAATTTGGGTATATCTTGTATTTTGGGGAAGTTTTCTTTTCTTCTTTGCAAATGGCTATATGCGAGAGTCTCGTTGATAAATGATATCCTTTCTGCAACGCTTGCATTGTCAATATCCAAAATGATACCTATTTTCATTTTTCGTATGTTAGGACTTGATAAAATGCTTTGTATCTCGTCTGCAAGATTATTTTGTGGAGAGTCATAATTTATACCACCTAAGTCTTTTATTCCAATCCATTGAGAAAGTTCTTTGAATTCTTTTTCCAAAAATTTGGTAAAGAAAATTTTATCATCTTTGCCTTCTACCAAAATTATTTTTCGGGGGAATGGTGTCATTCTCCTCTGAAATTATCATTTCTTTCCACTTTTCTTTCTAAAATATGCAAAGGTAAATCGTTTGCTTTGATTTCTTGTGTTTCCCAGTCTTTATAAAGTTCAAAATAAGCAATATTATGATACCATTTATTTTTTTCGGTAGCTCGCAGTAAGGCTTCTATCATTTCTTTGCTATGAGTTGTAGCAATAATTTGCACTCTATAATGCAAAGCTAATTTGATAAGCATTTCCCAAAACTCTTGTTGAATAGTCCAATGCAAGCCATTTTCAATTTCATCAATTAGGAGCAATCCGTAGCCATTTTTACCAAAATGAAGTTCCAAGATAGCCACTAAATATTGAGCTATTTTGCGAGTAGCATCGCCAAAATGACTAAGGGGTACAGCTTTTTGTCCTTTTCTACGCAAATAAAGAGTTCGCTCTTGGGTGGTATAGGTTCTAATTTCCTCTACATCAGGGTTGATTATCCGAAAAGCCTCCAAAAAAGCAAATGCCCCATTTAACCTATGATTTTCCTCCCAAATTTTTACTAAATCGTATTCGGGATAGCTTTTTTCAATAGAAAATAATAAAGCTAAATTGCTTGAATAAGATAAAAATTCTTTACTGCTCTCCACATTAGCACTATAAACAGGAAATTCCTGTTGAAAAGGATAGCTTTGCAGTATTTGAGGTAAATATAAATTAGATTGTGCCTGCAAATTGATAAAGAACTCTAAAAGAATAGGCTTTTTTTCATTAAGATAACAATTTCTTAAAAAATCATTAGGCAAAGATTTATTGAGAGAATAACGCAAAGAAATATAACTTTTTTGTCCGCTAATAGCAAAAGCTATTGCTTCTAAAAGATTGGTTTTGCCTGTATCATTTTTGCCTGTAACCAGGTTGATTAGTTTCAAGCCTTTCAAATGCAAATCTTGAAAACAGCGAAAATTTTTAATTTTGATTTCTCGGATATAAAAACTCAATAAATCAACGACTTTTTCAAGAATTTCCTCATCATAATTGAAGTTGTTTTCAAATAATTTGATAACCACTTCAAGTATTTTGTCTTGATTGAACGCAATAAAATCATTTTTGAAATGATTTTCTAAAATCTTTTTAATTTCCAAAACTGCTCCCTGATAATAAGTACCCCAAAAGTTGTCTATTTCGTTTTTAGGTTTATTTACCCAAACCGCTTGATATGATGAAATATTGTTAGCAATTTGTTTGAGTTCAGCCAAAAGTTGCTCTCTTGAAGTCTGAAAAGCAGTTTCCATATCATAAATTTTCT
>JANWZC010000146.1 GCA_025054975.1 Raineya sp. | reverse complement strand
CAAGCCAATATTGATAGAACGAGGAATAAAACCTTTCACAAAATCATCGGGCTTGCGAGAGTCCAACACTAATGCTCCATGTGCCTCTACCACCATTTCAAGCTCATCAGGATTGAGCGGCTTCAAAGCATTTTGCATTACAACATCAAGACTTTGATAACCTTTTTTATTCATCATCACGTTTTGAGGGAAATAATATGGTGGAGGAAGCAAACCTTCGGTTACTTTTTGTATGAACTCTTCTTTGCTCATAGGTTGCAGAGCATAATTGACCTGCTTTTGATGTCCAAGTGTATCAAAAGTTTCTTTACTCATATTTTTACCACATGCCGAACCTGCACCATGAGCAGGATATACAATCAAATCATCAGGCAAAGGCAAAATTTTATTGCGAAGTGAGTCATACAAATAACCTGCTAATTTTTCTTGGGTAAGGTCTTGGGAAGGTTTTTGAGCTAAGTCAGGACGCCCTACATCTCCGATGAATAACGTATCACCTGTGAAAATAGCATATTCTTTGCCTTCCTCGTTGTAAAGCAAATAGCAAGTTGATTCCATTGTATGTCCTGGTGTGTGAATTACCTTAATTTTAGTGTTACCCAAAGGTAACTCCTCTCCGTCTTGTGCAATGTAAGCATCGTATTCAGGCGTAGCCAAAGGACCAAATACAATTTTAGCTCCTGTTTTTTTAGCAAGGTCTAAATGACCCGAAACAAAATCCGCGTGGAAGTGGGTTTCAAGCACATACTTGATTTTTGCACCATTTTTTTCAGCTTTCTGAATATAAGCATCTACTTCACGAAGAGGGTCAATGATAGCCACTTCGTTGCCTGATTGGATGTAATAAGCACCCTGTGCCAAACATCCTGTGTAAATTTGTTCTACTTTCATATGTGTAGAGGTTTTAAGTTAATATAGGTAAAAAGTTTTTTTATTGCTTTGTATGAAATTATGCTATTTCAAAAGTTCTCTGAGCAAAATATACACACCCATCACTGCCACAAACCAACCAAAAGCCTTTTTCAGTTTTGCACCAGGTATAAAGTTTGAAAGATATGAACCTACAAAAATGCCTATTGTGGCAACAAGGGAAAATATTAACAACAAACTCCAATCAATTGTTAATTCAGGGTTCATTACATCGCCTACAAAGCCAATCAGAGATTTAGCAGCAATAATGAGTAGCGATGTTCCTACTGCCATTTTCATAGGTAATTTGGCAAATACCACAAGTGCTGGAATAATCATAAAACCACCACCTGCTCCCACAAGTCCTGTAATTGCTCCCACCACCAAACCTTCAACAAATATAAGTGGAAAATTAAATACAGGCTCTTGATTTTCATCGGTATTTCCGTTGTTTTTTTTCTTATCTTTAATCATAGAAACCGAAGCGAAAATCATTAGAATGGCAAAAATGAGCATCAACAAAATATCTCTTGTAAGAGTAAAGTTACCTAGTTGCACAATCTCTTTGGGAATGGCAGGTACTACATATTTTCGGACTAAAAAAACTGCTATAAAAGAAGGAATAGAAAATACAATAGCTGTTTTTAAGCTAATCAATTTCTTCTGAAAATATGTTAATGAGCCTACTAGAGCTGTAATACCCACAATGAATAAAGAGTATGCCGTAGAAAGCGTAGGGCTGACCCCCATTATATATACGAGTACAGGCACCGTAAGTATAGAACCTCCTCCCCCTATCAAACCTAACGAAATCCCTATCAAAGACGCCAAAAAATAACCAAATATTTCTTGCATATTTAATTATGTTTATTTGTTTATTTGTAAAACTTAAAAAGAATGCCAAAAGTTCATTTTTCAACGAAAAAATTTTACAAAATTTAGATTTTACATTTTCTAATGCAGTCTAAAACTCCAACAATAGCTTTTTCTCTGATAAAATAGTAAATATTTTTTCCTTCTCGCTCACAGCCTAAAATTCCCTTATCTTTCATGTTGATAAGATGATGCGAAAGCAATCCTTGGTCTATACCAATAATTTCCAAAAGTTCTGATACATTCATACGCTTATTTTCATTGAGCAAAGCGATGATTTGAATGCGTACAGGGTGAGCAATTGCTTTTAGAATGTAAGCAGCCTTTTCTAATTTTTCGGGTGCAAAGTTTAAAACTTCTACTAACATAGGCTTAGGTCAGAGTTATGTTAAAATTCTGTTACAAAGTTAAAATTTTTTTCCGATATATGCAAATATTTATTTATGTTTTTTAGCAATATTTTTTCAAATAAATTGATAATCAATACTTTTTGAAAAATTTTCAGAAACTCTGAAACTATTTCGGCTGGTTACTGAGCGTAAGCCGAATATGCTCAGTGGCCAGCCGAAACACCCAAAGAAAGGCATAAAATCAAGTTTTTTATACTGAATGAAAAGCAGTTTCGAAGCAAGGAGAATCAAAACCACTCTTTAGGTCGTTGAGCAAAAAGCCCAAAAGCCAAAAGAGTAGTAAAAAACCAAATTTCTTTGGATATAAGTATAAGCTAAGTATTAAGGTTCTTCTTCAATAGTTTCATTAGTTTTTTTAGGTTCATCATCACTGCTAATAGCCACTGAATCGGATTTTAGGGGAATTTGTTTTTGGGTAGTGTCGGGTTTATTTTCAAGAGTCTGATTTTTATTTGCCGACTTATTTTCGCAGGCAAACAAGAAAAATAATCCAATCAAATGCAAAAACAATCCTTTCATAAGCAAAATACTATTGTTTGCTCAAATAAGTTTGTGCAAGGGCTTTTTGCAAAGCTTTTTCAATACGCTTGCAAAGGGTTTGGAGTTGTTCTTCTGTCCAAGTAACCTTAACAACCAATGAAATCAAGCGACTAATTAAATTGTTGGATTGAGGAATATCTAAATTTTCATAATTTTGAGGTGTTCCTAAAAGATGAGCAACGGTTTTCATCGGAGTTTTCAAACCTCTTATATGTTCCCAGTTGCGAATATAATGATATTGGTTATCCCACCAGTATTGTATGCCTGTAAGTTCGCCAACCCCCTCTTCACGTAAAGCCTGTAATACTTTTCGTGTAGTAGCTTCATCGGGCAAAAAGAAATCCATAAAGGTAGCTGCATCACCTTGTTCATCGGGAATATGACGGAAACTCACAACATCAAATTGGGCAAGAGTATTTTGTAAGATTTTTTTGTGTTTGCGTTGTTGGGCAAGAATAAAATCAATCTTACGAATTTGAGCCAAGCCAATAGCGGCATTTATCTCACCCATTCGGTAGTTGAAGCCTACAATAGGATGTTTTTCCATACCTCGATTATCTCCGATATGGTCGTGTCCGTGGTCGGAAAATTGTTCGGCTAAATGATACAAACGTTCATCATCAGTAACAATAGCTCCACCCTCGCCACAAGTAATGATTTTGAAAAAATCAAAAGAAAAACAACCCATTTGCCCGAAAGTACCCGCAGATTTGCCTTTGTAACTTGCCCCAAGAGCTTGTGCTGTATCTTCAATAAGTAATAAATTATGTTCTTTGCAAATTTGAACTATCTCCTCAATTTTAGCCATACTTCCGCACATATGCACCACAACTACGGCTTTGGTTTTGGGAGTGATAGCCTTACGAATGCCTTCGGGAGAAAGACAAAGGGTTTCATCAATTTCAGCAAATACAGGCAAAGCTCCTCCGAGTAATGCTCCTTCAATAGTAGCTACATACGTGAAAGGAGGTACAATTACTTCATCACCTGCTCCTATGCCACAAGCCGCCATAGCAGTAGCCACTGCGGTTGAACCACTAGAAACACAATGAGCATATTTAGCACCTGTGAATTTGGCTATTTCTGCTTCAAATTCTCGAGTTTTCCAATGTCCATTGCGAAGATTGTCATGGTTATAGCGAAACAAAATACCTGTTTCAAGTACATCATTGACTTCTTTACGTTCCTCTGCACCAAATAGTTCTGTTCCAGGCATAACTCAGCAATTTTTGGTAAATAATGGTTTGATGTTAAAATTTAAGAGTTTTTTTCGCTTACAAAAAATTGTTTTTTTGCAAGATGCTTGCAAATTAAAGTCTTTTTCGGCAATTTGAAAAATATTTTTTTTCAAAAACTGAAATTTTCTAATTTGCACCCGATTTCACAAGGTTACGTGTAATGTTCAAAGTGCATTCAAAAAGAGGTGTTCAATCAAACTCCGAATACTCAATACTCTCAATACTCTCAATACTCTGTACTCAATACTCTGTACTAACTACTAACTACTAACTACTAATTACTAACTATGGATAGTCCTGTAATCATACTTGGTGCAAAAAACTTGGGTATAGTGGCTTTGGAAATATTTCAGAGCCATAAAATTGACGTGTATTGCTTTCTTGATGATGATGAAAAACTACACGGCACCGAGGTAAATATGATAAGTGTGCTAGGAAGCACCGATGACGAAGGGTTCTTGAAATATATTGGAAAGAAGTGTGAGGCTTTTGTCGCTACCGATGATAATAAACTACGAAAAAAATTGGTAGAAATGTTGATTGAACATCGTAAAGTAATGCCTGTAAATGCCATACACGCAGAGGCGTTTTTATCAAGCAATTTGATTTTAGGACACGGAAATCTGATTGATGCCAAAGCCATTCTGAATGCAGGTGTGCAGATAGGCAGTCATAATATTATTCGGGCAGGAAGTATCATTGACTACAACACTAAAATTGCCGATTTTGTCCAAATAGGTACAGGCAGTATTATTGGAGACAATGTAACCATTGAAGAAGGGGTTTTTGTAGGAGCAGGAGCTACTGTTGTTTCGGGAGTGAAAATAGGCAAAAATGCTCGCATTGGAGCAGGTTCGGTAGTAGTGCAAAATGTGGAGGCAGGTGAAACAGTATTCGGAAACCCCGCACAAAAAGTGAAAGTGTAAGCTACTCATTTCGCAACAAATTCAGTAAATAGTTTAATTCTTGCAGTTGTGTTTCATTGAGTGAGTTGCAGATGTTATCCAAGTATTCATTTTGTTTGTCCATATCTGCAAGCAGTTCTAAACCTTTTTTGGTAATAGTTATATCCACACTACGGCGGTCTGTAGGACATTCTTTACGTTTGAGCAAGCCTTTTTTGTAGAGTTTATCTACAATGCGGGAGGCATCAGGCATTTTATCTAACATACGTTCCTTGATATACTTCAAAGAAACAGGTTTGCCACCTGCTCCCCTAACAATACGCAAAATATTATACTGCTGTAAAGTGATTTGATAGGGCTTAATATGCTCTTGTACCTTGCTTTCAATAAATTTAGCGGTGTATAGAATATTTACTAATGCCCTATGTTTTTCATTGCGAAAACGGCTTTGAATAGCCTCGTCTATGGTTTTCATTGAGTTTTATACAAAAAGCCAAAAAGTTTTGCGGATAAAATTAGAAAAGTTCTTAAAATGGTGCAATATTTGTGAGTAGAAATAACATAAAATGTAAATTGAGTTAGTATAACAAGCCCAATTTGAAAAAAATTGCAATGAAAACATTTTTCTTCTGCTTGCTGACGTTCTGTATAGTTGTATGTAGTTTAGCCCAAGAAAATATTCCTTTGGGAACGTGGCGAGTACATTTGCCATATCGTTCTGTGAAATCTTTGGCAGTAGCAGAAAATAGAGTGTTTGCGGTGGCTCAATCAGGAGTTTTTGTATATGATTTACAAGAAAATTCTACTCAAATTCTTTCCAAAAACACAGGACTTGCCGAATCACAAGCCACACAAATAGCTTATTCAACAGATTATCAAAAAATCATTATTGGCTACTTCAACGGAAATATTGACCTTATCGCAGGCAAAAATATCTTCAATTTGCCTGCCATTCGCAACACCAATCTGATAGCCGAAAACCTAAAAAATATCAATCATATTTTTGTGCAGGGGCGTTGGGCGTATTTAGCAACAAATTTCGGTGTAATTGTTGTAGATTTAGAAAAAAACGAAATTCGTGAAACTTGGAGAAATCTGGGTACAGGCGGAGCTAATCTTCCCGTCAATGCAATAACTTCTGACGGCTTACGTTTCTATTTAGCAACTTCGCAAGGAGTGCGTTGGGCAAATGCTTCGGCTAATTTGCAAGACTTCAATAGCTGGCAATTTTTTGGCACAACAAGCGGCTTACCTGCTAATACAGCCGTGCAAAATATTACTTTCTCGCACAATACCTTGTATGCTTCTTTGGAAGGTTTTGGTTTGTATAAACTTATTAACCCAACTACTTGGCAATTAGTAGCTGGTTTGCCCGCAAATGGCTACAACAACTTACAAAATATTGACAATCAACTTACTATTAGCCGAAATAATCAAGTAATTTTGCTTAATGCACAGGGAAATTCATCTATTCTCTCGCATGCTACGTTTCAGAAAATAAATGCTATTCAAAAAGTCAATAACAA
>JANWZC010000145.1 GCA_025054975.1 Raineya sp. | reverse complement strand
TCTGGTGAAGGTAGCATGAGCCATTTTTTGCCATTCTTTTTCCGAAAGACTTTTATCCCAAACGGCTTGCGGTTCAGGGCGAGCCACTATATACTTGCCAAAACGTTCTAATTTTTCAAAATTGCCTGAGTCAATGAGTTGATACTCTTGCCAGTACGTAGGAGTAAGTAAAAGCATTTTGTAAAAATTTGAAATCAAAGAGCTTTCAATTTAATAAGTTGTTCCCGAGCATAGGTATTCTGTGGATTGAGTTGGTATGCCCTACGATAGCAACCGATAGCATTTCGAATTTTCCCCAAACGTAAATAGGCATCTGCTAAAACATTATGAGCGGCACTATTTTCAGGAAACTCTAAAACTCCAATTTTGGCAACTGCAAGAGACTCATTGGCTCTACCCAAAGCAAGCAATCTTTGTGCAACTACCACCAAAAGAGCTTGGTTAAGTTTGTATTTTTGATGAACCTTGAAATAGTTGTAACTGACAAGCACTCCCTCTAAGCCATTTTTAGAAAATTGTTGCATTAAGATATTGGTAGGGTCATCGTACTGAACAACATTGAGAACATGAAAAAATTGATGTGTGCCACCGCCTATACACATATTGATAAGCGAATAAGCCATGTTCAAGCCATTGGCACTATTCGCAAAAAGCACTAATCCATCTTTTTCTGCGGGTATGCCCACCACATAAGCCTTCGCAGTTCCTAAATCGCCCCAATGCCAAAAAGCTCTACCTAAATCCGTTTCATAAAGCCCAAAACCCAATCCCCAACTCATAGAAGCTAAAAAGTTGGTTTTAGCAGTGCTTTGTACTTTCCACATTTCTTGATAAGTTTCAGGTTTTAGCCCCTCTTGATTAAGCAAATGAGCTAAAAATTTGCTGTAATCTTCAGCATTGGTAAGCAACGTGTAAGAAGCCGAAGGCGTAGTATAGACTCCAAAACCTACTGTTTGTCCTAAACTTCCGTGTCCGTTGGCTACTCTATCTGTGAAGCTATTTTGCCAAATGAAGCTACTATTATTCATTCCCAAAGGCTTAAAAACATATTCTTGGGCAAGAACTTCCAAATTTTTGTTAGTAATTCTTTCTACTACGAATTGCAAATAAGAAATACCAATGCCTGAATAATGCATATCAGTAGTAGGTTCAAAGACAATTGGAACAATACCTGTTCGTACATTCGGAAAACCTGCCGAATGAGAAAGACACATACGAGCTGTAATTTTTAAAAAACGTTTATCTTGTACTTTGTGCATTAAGAAAAAACGTTCAATGCTATCTACGGAAACATATTCTACCAGAGGTTTATCCAAATCTAATTTACCTTCATCAACCAGACGCAAACAAATATAAGCAAACAGAGGCTTGCTCAACGAGGCGGCTTCAAAAATTGTATGCGGATTGACGGGTTTTTGAGTGGCAAGATTAGCTTTGCCGAAGTTTTTAGTCCAAACGATTTTTCCTTTTTTTACCACCCCCAACGAAAGCCCCGGTACGCCTGCACTATCCATCATTTGGGGAATACGTTTTTTGAGAAAATTAGTATCTAAATTTTTAGCAAAAGCAACTTGAATAAAAATCAGAAATAAAAAATAAACGGGCTTTTTCATAGTCATTGGGTTTAGCTCATACAACCACTTTTCAAGCAATCTTACAAAAAATCTTATTAAGAAACATTGAAAATTTACAAATAGTTTAACTTTGCTTACCAGTACCTAAAAAATGCTTTTATGGCTGTTAATTACACAAGTTTTGAGCCACTTTTTGCCAAATATCGAATTACAGATTTCTCACAAGTTCAAAAGGCTTGGCAAGAACCTCACCGCTTTTATCACAACGAAGAACATTTAGCTTTTCTGTTGGAACGTATCAATAAAAGTCATTTCAGTGGGACAGAAAAAGAGATTTTGTATCTGATAGCTTTTTTTCACAACATAGTTTATGAAGTTACTCGTCAGGATAATAAGCAAAAATCGGCTGAGAAATTTTGGCAGATGTGCCAAGCCGATGAACAAATTAAAAATCTTGTAGCAAGAGCTATTTTAGATACCCATACCCACAAGCCCTCTCATGAACTTTCTGCATTTTTTTGTGAAATAGATTTGGCAGTAGTAAGGGAAAGTAGTTTTGTGCAACTTTTGGAATGGGAACAGAAAATTTTTAAGGAATATCAGTGTTTGGATTATAGTCTTTACAAACCTGCTCGGATACAGGTTTTACGAAATCTGAAAGACAAAGTGCCTCAAAATGCTCAAAATTTGCAATATCTTATTGAGTATCTACAAACGCATAAACCTAAAATTGGCATATATCCAGGTTCTTTCAATCCGTTTCACAATGGACATTACAATATCTTGCAGAAAGCTGAAAAAGTTTTTGATAAAGTAATTGTAGCTCGGGGGGTTAATCCTGAAAAAAGTGAATTTGCTCAAAATGATGAGATAAGTCCTGTTTTGTACTATCGTCAGAAGGAGAGTTTTACAGGATTACTCACAGACTATTTGAGTTCTAAGGAAAAAGATGCAGAAATTACACTTATTCGGGGCTTACGCAATGGCGATGACCTTGCTTACGAAATGAATCAAATCAATTTTATGAAAGATATGAAAGCGGATTTGAAAGTTGTTTTTTTCCACTGCGACCGCGAATTTGAACATATTAGTTCTTCGGCAATACGTAATTTGGAAAAAATCGGCAAAGGCTACGGTGAAAGATATTTGCCCAAATAAATTATGTTCAAAAAATTTGATTTTCAGCCCTTGCGTAGTGTTTGGGTTTGTTATTGAGAGTATGAAGTACCCTCAATAAGCACAAGAAAATTTAACATAAAGACATTTTTTAGTTTGATATGTTTCGTTGAAAAGGCAAATTTTAGGCTAATCCATTTACCTTTTGCAAGTAAGAGGTATCAAAGAAAAATGTAAGTGGAGCGATGAAAAAAATTTTATTTTTATGCTTGTGTTGGTATTGGGGAGAGCTTGCAAGAGCTAATCCTACGGTTACGCTTCTTTTCCCTGCAAACAATGCTACCCAAGTTCCTAGCAATATTCGCCTAAAAATCTACTTCAACGAAAACATCCAAAAAGGTATTTCGGGTAATGTTCGCATTTTTGATGCCATTACGAATAGTCAAATTTTTTTCATTCCTGTTAGTTGTAGTTGCATTACAACATCTGCCAATTCGGCTGAAATCATAATGCCTGCTCCGTTATCTTTTAATCAAGAGGTGTATGTGTTAATAGCTGCTGGTACTTTCAGAAATATGATAGGACAAGATTTTGCAGGTTTCAGCAGTTCTTATGATTGGCGTTTTACTATTGCAAGTGGTTTGGTTACACATCAAAGTTTCAATCCTGTAAATAACACCAATTGTCTTTCCCTTCAACAGAGTGTCTTCCAACTGACTCTTTCAAGCCCTGTAATGGCTAATCCTTCGGGGAAAATCAGAATTTTTGAAAAAAATACCAATATCTTACACGAACTTATTCCTGTTACAAGTTCAAGGGTCTTGATAAGTGGTCAGCAAGTTAGTTTTGTAGTGAGTCAGCCTTTTGCACCTTTCCGAGAATATTACATCACTATTGAACCTGCCAGTTTTCAGACTTCTTCGGGAGCAGTTTATGAAGGTATTTACGATAATTCAGTGTGGAGTTTCCGCACCAATCTTCAAAAACCTCAAACCATGCAAACTAATCTTTCCATATGTGCTAATACTTCCGTACTTGTGCAAGTAAGTCATCCTACTGCTAATCAATTTCGTTGGTATAGAGACAATAGCTCTACGCCTCTCACCAACCCTGCGGGACAAATAATTACCACTGATACTTTTCGTCTTAATGTTACGCATAATACCATTCTACGTGTTTCTGCTTGGCAAGCAGGTTGTGAGAGCGAAAGCGTAGCTATTGAAATCAATGCAAAACCATTACCTCAACCCAACTTACCTCCTGATGAAATTCGCATAGGTAGAAACGTTCCTTTTACTTTGCAAGCCAATGGAGGAGTAAATTATGTTTGGCAACCTACCACAGGACTTTCCAATCCTAATTCGGCGACTACAGAAGCTGTTGTAAGTGAAAATACTACTTTTCAAGTAACTATCACCAATGCCGAAGGTTGCAGTGTAGTACGCAATGTGCGAGTAATTATTGATGACAGCGAAAAAGATTTTTTCTTACCTACACTTTTTACCCCAAATAATGACGGCATTCACGATTTTTTCAGAATTAGAGGCAAAAATATTGCTGAAATTGATTGGAGCATCTTTGATAGAAATGGCAAACTGCTTTACCGCACTCGCAATGTTTCAGAGGCTATGAATATAGGTTGGGACGGCACTTTTCAGGGAGTTCCCCAACCCCAAGAAACTTATATTTGGACTCTGCAAGGCAAATTTTCAGACGGAACTCCACTCCCACAAAAAGCAGGTAGCGTACTTCTTTTGCGTTAGTACAACTTTTCTGCACCCAAATAACGTGATTTGCAAGGTTAAAGTCTTGATTTATCGCTGTTTTATGCAATTTAAGGTTTTCCAATAATTTACGTTAAAAATGAAATTTATTCACTTTTCCCTGCTAATTGTCCGCAGGCAGCGTCTATATCTTTGCCTCGGCTTCTACGAATCTTGACTACTACACCTCGCTCACGCAAGTACGTTACAAAACGCTCTAAACGCTCATTCTCTGCATTAAGAAAACCTGCTTCTCGGATAGGGTTGTACTCAATGATATTCACTTTGGAAGGTACATGCTTTGTAAAACGATATAATTCTTCAGCATCTTGCAAGGTGTCATTAAAATCCTGAAAAACAATGTACTCGTAAGTTACAGGATTTTTGGTTTTAGCAAAGTAGTATTTAAGGGCATCACGCAAAACAGCCAAACGATTAGAGTCATTGATAGACATGATTTGACTACGTTTTTCATCATTAGCGGCATGCAGCGAAAGAGCCAAGTTACACTTAAAACCATCATCAGCCAGCTTCATAATCATTTTAGCAATTCCTGCCGTAGAAAGTGTAATGCGTTTGTACGACATACCCAACCCCTCAGGAGAAGTGATTTTATCAATGGCTTTGAGTACATTATTGTAATTGAGTAAAGGCTCACCCATTCCCATGAACACAATATTAGTAAGCGGTTGCTGGTAATGATTTTGAGCCTCTTGGGCAATAGTTACTACTTGCTCATAGATTTCATAAGGTTCTAAGTTACGTTCGCGTTTCATGTAGCCTGTGGCACAAAACTTACAATCTAATGAGCAACCTACTTGCGAAGATACACAGGCAGTTATGCGAGTAGGTGTAGGAATAAGCACACCTTCCACTAAACGATTATCAAAAAGTTTAAAGGAATATTTGATTGTGCCGTCTTGGCTTTTTTGTCGTCTATGCACAGAAATTTTATGAATAGCAAAATTTTCTTTGAGCAGATTGCGTAATTGGATAGGCAGATTGCTCATTTGCTCAAAACTTTCTGCTTTTTTTTGCCAAACCCATTCATAAATTTGCTTGGCACGAAAAAGAGGTTCTTTTTGCTCTACCAGAAACTCTTGCAAGTCCTCCAATTTCAAACTGCGAATATCTTTTTTCTGCATAAAAACAGATTTTTGATAAACAAAAGCGAGTCTGGACTTTTTGAGTGAGCTTTTAGAGTCCCATTAAAACAAAACATCGCTTTTTTAGCAAAAATAACCAAACTTTGTAAATTGGGCAAATTATTTATTCTGAACTTGTAATATGTTTATACAAAACAAAAAGTGGTTTTGTAAATTTTACAAATATAAAACTTTGATTTTTAGTAAGCTATAATTTATAAAGAAGCAAAACCTCTATTAGTTGAACATAAAATGAGAAGATATTTGAATATTTTTTCCTTTTGGCTATTGTGTGCAAAGAACTTAGCACAAGTTCAGGGGGTAGTATGTGATAAACAAACCCGCACTCCCATAGAGGGAGTTCGGGTTTTTGTAAAAAGGTCAGGCATTTTCACTACAACCAACAAAGATGGTTATTTCTATTTTGCAACTTCTCCAGATGTAGGGGATACGGTATTTTTTTCTAAAATCAATTTTGAAAATAAATACATCTTATTCAATGCGAACTTTACAAAGGATACAATTTTTCTTGAAAATTATGAGCTAATTGAAAAGATAGAAGTAAAACCAACACGATTTTATCACAGGCAAAAGATAGGAGATTTACGAACACCTTTTAAGGGCGTGTTAGGATTAGGTGCTAACACAAATATGTTTGTACAAACACGTAACCCTATTGTGAGCTATATTCCGAATAAAAATGGTAAAAAGGGAGAAATCCACAAGGTATTTATTAAATTTTCAACTAATAAGTTAGAATTTCTGGAAAAAAGTCTTATCAATCATCAGGTGAGTAAGAAAAAATTGAAAAATCCCGACTACATAAAA
>JANWZC010000144.1 GCA_025054975.1 Raineya sp. | reverse complement strand
GTAGCTTCGGTACAAATTTTGCATAAGGGCATTGAAAAAATTTATAGCATACTCCTTGAAACCTTGCAAGAGATAGGTTTGCAGTACATCTACCTAAAAACCAAAGAAAACAGCCGTAGGCTTGAATACATTGATATTCCCGAAGGCTGGGTAAATGGCATAGCTCCTGCTGAAAAAATTTGGATTGTAGAAAATGGTTTGCGTTTTGGCGTTGATGTAGAAAAAGGACAAAAAACAGGTTTTTTCCTTGACCAAAGAGAAAATCGGGCTTTGCTCAAAAATTATGCACAGGGCAAAAGAGTGCTGAATACTTTCAGTTATACAGGTGGATTTAGCGTGTATGCCGTAGCAGGTAATGCCGAAGAGGTAGTTTCGGTAGATATTTCCAAAGATGTTTGCTCGGAAGCAGAAAATAATGTACGAGCCAATTTTCCTGATTTTCGCAAACATCAAACCTTTGCAGAAGATTGTTTTTTATTCTTGAAGAAAATCCCTGAAAACTACTACGACTTGATTATTTTAGACCCACCTGCATTTGCTAAAACTGCTCAAAATGTACCTAATGCCGCTCGTGGCTACAAGGAAATCAATATGCAGGCGTTCAAAAAGATACAGCGAGGGGGTTTGGTTTTCACTTTTTCTTGTTCGGGCAGTGTGGATAGAGACTTATTCCGTAAAATTGTGTTTGGGGCGGCAGCTGATGTAGGCAGAGACATAAAAATCCTCCATCAACTTACCCAACCTGCCGACCACCCCATTAGTATCTATCACCCTGAAAGTGAATACTTGAAAGGATTAGTGTTGTATGTGAGCTAAAAAGAAGTATAGACTGCTTACTTGCCAAATCTCAAAAAAACATTTGCCCTAAGCTAAATAATTTTGTAGCTTTGCTCTTTCAAGAAATTTGCAAACACCGCTACTATGGAAGAGACTATCAAAAATATAGAAACTTCACCTGAAAGCAGTGAGCTTAAATTTGTTGTTGAATCTACCTTGCCTGAAAATACTCAAACCACATCCAACTCTTTGCCTAACGAAAGCACGCTCACCCCTGAAAATGTAACCGAGACGCCCCCTGTATTAGACCTTTTTGAGGAGGCTTTGCAGAAAAACGAAAACTACCAATCGGGTTTTTGGAATGGTTATTTTGGACTTTCCAAAGATACTTTGGAAGCATATTTAAGCGAAAAAGGGCGTTACGATAAAATTTTTGACCAACTCATTTACAACGAAGCCTTACTTCAAGAAAATTTGCAAAAAATAGCTATTCATAAACAAAAATACCAAGATACTTTTCAGGAACTTACGCAAATCAATTATCAATTAGATTACCAAATCAATTTGCGTCAAAGGCGAGGTGAAGAACTTGCCGAAACCGAAAAACAAATTCAAGCCTATCAAGCTGAAAAGCAAAAGCTACGCAATAATAGTTCCTTTTTAGGTGGCTTGTTGTTTTTGCTTGCAGCGATAGTGTTTATTGCAGGTGATTTGATTATTTCACATGAAATTGTTGCTTATGCTCTCAATATCAAAAATAGTGTAGAGGCTTGGAGTTTTGCAGTAGGTTTGGCGATGGTTTCTGTGCTTTTGAAGCCTGCTTACGATAGATTGATTGAATACCCCTACTTAGAAGATAAAACTCTTCGTTCAAAGCGAGTGTATTTGATTTTCAAAATTTTGGTAGTGATTTTCACAATAGTTACACTTTGTATTTTAGGATATTTCCGTTATGAAGCCTACCGAGCCGACCAACTCAAAAATAGTCTCAACAGCACTATCCTGGTACTACAAGAGGAAGAAAATATTCAAAATCTAGCTCTTATTGAAGAACTTTCTCGGAAAACAGAAAAATTAAGCCAAGATTTGGTGCAAAGTCCTTCGGGCATGTGGGCTTTCATACTTTCGGGAGTGATGTTTGCGATTGCAGGGGCTATTTGTTTGGGTATTGCTTTTCCGATACTCGTGGCTTATGTGAGAATTTGGTTTCAAATTCCTATCAAACTGAAAAGATTACAGAAAACAAAATCCTCACAACTCCAAAATATTGAAGAATTAGAACATATCATTAGCGAGCAAACTGCTATTGCCGAAGCTAAAAAAATTCAATTAGAAAGTTTGGGCGATATAGAAGAACTTCAAAAACAAAAACAAGAACTTACTGACAACATTCTCAAACTCAAAAAAGAATTGCATACCTGTAAAGTAGAATTGCAAATTTACGAACTTAATTTGGGTTATGAAAAAGGACAGCATGCCTTCAAAATGGAAGAGAACAAAAAACAAGAAAAAGAAATTGAAGCAGGTAAGAATGTTGAAAAAGATTTCAATGAAGGACTTTTAGATAATAATCACACCCAAAGTGCTGGAAATTATGAACAAAACTCCGAAGCAAATGGCGAATTAAATGAACTTACTAATTTTGAACCTGAAAAAGATAACTCTGAAAACCCAACGCCTACACGTACCATTAGCAGTAAGGTTTTGAGCAAAATCAAGAAAAATAATCTCAAATAAACTTCATGAGAAACTATTCAAATACTTGGTTAGCGATAATTTTCGTTTTTTGTATGCTTTTGTTGGAGGCTTGTGGAGGAAATCAAACCACTCAACCTATTACGTCTCCTAAACCGCTTCCTAATATTTATTCACTTATTTTCATTGATAAAACCGTGAGTGTGAGCCTGAAAGATAATTATACACGTGAAAAATACGAAAAAGCACTGCAAGAAATAGTTCAGCAGAACGTTCGGCGGAAAGGAGATAAAATTGAGGTCTATTTTTTACACGAAAACACCTCGCAAGCACGCGTATTTGCAATGCAATGTAAAGCAGAAATGAAAGATACCGCAGGGCTAAACCCTACCGACATAAAATCTATCAAAAATGCCTATCAAGTAAGTCTGAAAAAGGAAAAAAACAAAATGCAGCAGCGTTGCATAGAGGCTCTTCTGGATGATAATATTACTGAAACGAAACAATACACTGATATTTGGGCAATTTTGCCTATTATTGACAAAAAGAACGCCAAAAAGCCTGAAAATACTATTTTCAAGGTATTCATTTTGAGTGATATGGTAGAAAGTATGCCTGGCTTAGAACGCAGAGATTTCTACAAAAGACCTCCTTTCAGCAGGCAAGAAGCTGAGCAATGGGCTGAAAAAGATGTCAAGCGTTTTAGTGAAATTGATTTGAGTGAAGTGGAAATGTATTATGTACTACCTCATTCGCCATTAAGTACTACCAACCAAAATAATCCGAATGTTTTGCATTATTGGGAAAAAATGCTTTCCAAACTTGGTTTGGAAGAACTAAAAGAATGGAACGTAGAGTAAAAATTGCAATTTTCAACCTGCTAAAATTGTAGTCTAATGCGTTTTTTGTCTTTTTTGTTTGTCTTTTCGTTTATTTTTTTGCAATGCAAAGCCCAAGAAAACTCTTCTTCGGCAGATACTACTGCTTACCCTTGGCTCAAACCCTCGCTCAACTATGTGCAATATTATCACCGAGATGCATTCGCATATTTGTATTACAAGTGGAAATTAGCCCCCAAACAAAAGTTTTCAGTAGTTTTTTTTGGGGATTCGCACCTGCAACAAGGTTCTTATCCTGATGCGTTTCGCAAACGTTTGCAAGAGGCTCTGGGCAATGGTGGAAAGGGGTTGCTTACTGCTTTTTCCGCCGCCAACACCTACTCCAACACCGATTATAAAACTACTCACAAAGGAGAATGGATTTATGCGAAAAGTTTTATGAAAGCACCTAAATTACCTTTGGGTGTTTCAGGCATGAGCGTGCGTACAGGAAAATTACCTGCCGTTTTAAGTTTTTCGTTCAAAGAAAAACTTACTACCGAAAATAATTTGCTCACGATATTTTGCAAAAAAAGTTCAGCAAGTTTTGATATTAAACTTGTCATAGATGAAACGCACACTATCATAGTTTCTACTGATAGCACAGATAATTTACCTTTCATTCGTTTGCATATTCCTCCTGTAAGGCAAAGCATACGTTTAGAACTGCAAAAAAGCCGTGAAAATCAAAGTTTTTTTGAGTTTTACGGCATGATTTTGGAAAATGCAGATGATAAATTTGCCATTTTGCACAACGCAGGAGTAGGGGCGGCAAAGTATGGTTCTATGTTACGCAAAGACCTTTTAGCTGAGCAGTTGCCATACTTCAAACCTGATTTGATTGTACTGGATTTCGGTACAAACGACTACCTCTATGATGATAAAATTGCTCCTGATTTAGAAAACCAAATTCGTGAAATTATTGCTAAAATTCGCAAAATTACTCCTGATGCAGTTATTTTGCTCACTACTGCACAAGATTTATATTGGCGGAAAGTAAATGTAAAGTCGGGGCGGGCTTTTTCAGAATTGATACATAAAATTGCTTCTGAAACCAAATGCCTTGTGTATGATTGGTACTGGGTGGCAGGTGGGCAAACCGTGATGCGAGATTGGTTCAAAGCAGGGCTTACTTTGCCTGATATGGTGCATTTGAATGCCAAAGGGTACACGCTTAAAGGAAATCTATTTTTTGAAGCATTCATCAATACTTTTCAATATTTTGAGAAAAACCCTACTCAAAGGCAGTTTATACTTGATACCGATAGCCTCAAACGTCAGCAAGCTCATTTTCAGGGAAAAAGAATTTTAGCTTATGACTATCACACACCTACCGCTACAAAGAAAAATAAACCCAAAGATACTGCCTCGCAAGCTAAAATCATCGTACCTGTGAAAACCCAGCCTCACCCCAAAAAAATTACTTATATCGTAAAACAAGGTGATACACTTTTTGGTATTGCCCAAAAATACAAGGTAAGTGTATTGCAACTACAAACTTGGAATAACCTCAAAGATAATAACTTGCGTATTGGGCAAGAGCTTATCATTGAGTTGCAAAAATGAAAGCAAGGTTTTGCTTTTTTCGTAAAAATTTTGTAATCTTACACCAAAAACTAAAATCCTCCGAAAGTTATGAGCATACAATTAGACAAAAAAACGGGCATCAATCTTTCCAAAGGTAGCAAAATTTCTTTGGAAAAAGAAGGCAAACGTTTGGAAGAAGTTTGCGTAGGTTTGAACTGGGGAGCTATCAAGAAGGGTATTTTTTTCAATCTTTTCAAACAAACCATAGCAGTGGATTTAGACGGCAGTGTAACTACTTATGATGAAAATAAGCAAATTCTAGAAACTGTTTATTACCGCAGATTACGTTCCAAAGATGGGGCTATCATTCACAGCGGAGACGATAGAGACGGCGATATCTACGGAGATGACGAGTTAGATAACGAAGTTATTGAAATCAATCTCACCAAAGTGAATCCAAAAGTAAAATACATAGTCTTTTACCTCAACTCCTACAACGGACAAGATTTTTCGCAAATTCCTTATTCTAAAATTCGTATTTTTGAGGGCAACAGCAAACGTGTAGATTCGGTGTTTGCTACTTTCAACCTTTCTGCCGAAGAAGCCTTCAAAAAGCATGTTTCTATGGTTTTGGGTAAATTGACACGCAAAGAAAACGGACAATGGGAATTTACAGCTATCGGTGAGGCGGCTCCTACCAAAAATATTGATGAAACTATCTTACACATTCAAAAACATCATCTCAACTGATAATCCTGCTTTTCATTGATAGCTCACATATGCTCAAAAAATGGCTCAAACGTATTGGCATAGCAATACTTATTTTGTTTGTATTGCTATCAGTATTGCCATACATTTTCCCCACACAAGACTTTCCTGGTTTTTTGGAACAAAAAAACTATTTTCCTGAAAGTAAGTTCATTGAAATTGAGCGAATTTGGCTACATTACCGAGTTTTTGAACCCAACCAAAAACCTGTGGGCAGTGTGTTATTGATACACGGCTTTTCAGGTTCAACCTTTTCGTGGCGAAAAAATGCAAAATTCTTACAAGAAAAAGGCTTTCAAGTGCTTTGTGTGGATTTGCCTGCCTTTGGGTTCAGTGATAGACAAATAGAGCATTGGAATTTGAGTAACGAAAAAAGAATACAAATTTTATGGCAACTTGCAAATATTGTTAATCCGCATGCTAAATGGTATTTGGTAGGACATTCTATGGGGGCAAGCTATGTGTGGAATATAGCAATCTATAAGCCCGAAAAAGTTGCCAAAGTGCTTTGTGTGGCAGGTCTGCCGAGTAAATTTCGTCCTTACAGAAGTGCAGGAGCAACTTGGTTACTCAAATATCCACCTGTAAAACGTTGGATAAAGGTAATTGCAGAAAATTTTTACTATAAGCCCGATAAATTCAAGGAATTACTTAGCTCTGCTTATTCTCAAACTCCAGAAAGTCAAGATGTAGAAGGATATTTAGCACCTTTTCAGGTTCGCAATACTACCGAAGCCATTTTAAGTACCTTTGAAAATACTCCTACCGATACGCTTCAAGTTTCTACCACCTACAAAGATTTTGAAGGCAAACTCCAATTG
>JANWZC010000143.1 GCA_025054975.1 Raineya sp. | reverse complement strand
TTCCTGTTGATTTTTTATTCATAGACAATTCTGCACCTGCCAAAAGCAAACCTGAACGAAGCAAAGGAGTGCGATAATGTTTTTTCTGTAAATTCTCTAAATCACGATTATCAGAGTCGCTTTCATCAAAGAAACCATGAGTGGCAATGTGCAAAATGTATGGAGAACTTATATTTTTCAAATTATCTTCACTTGCATCTCTTTCTTGATACATTTTGCAAGCAATTCCCATTTTTTGAGCAATCTGATAGATGTTCTCTACTTCCTTTTTCGTACCTGGTAAAGACGTAATTTTAATCCCATCAAAGAAACGTTGTTTTTTGTTCATTTGGTTGATAAGGGCGTAATCTACAAGGGTTTCCTCTTTTTTGGGTGTATTAGGTTCTTTTTCAAATTCAGGATAACCAAAAAGATATATGGTTTGATTGGTGAGAGTAGATTTGTTTTTTCCTAAATTCAAGAAATCTCTTGGAGTACTAACAATTTGAATATCAACTTCTTCAAAGATATATTTCTTGGTAGCATGATTGTACAAAGTACCTAAATTAAGTTGATGATACACTCCATCAGGGCTGAAATAGATTTTCTTGATACCTTTGAGTTTTTTGTGAATAGGCTCAAAAAAGGTTTTGTAGGAGAGGTTATCTTCACTACGAATCCCTTTGCGATAAAAGTCGATTTCTCCCTGCTCCATTGCTTTGCCATTGGGCAGGATAACCATTTCGGGAAATTTACTGTCTTTTTTAACGACGATAGCCACATAACATATGCTGTCATTCTGGGCGGTGTATCTTAAACGGCTAATATCTACAAAAGCCTCATCTTTTTGCATTTTTTGCTTGATTTCTTCCCAAGAACGATAACGAGGCGATAATTCTACATTGATATTAGCCTGAACGAGTCCAAAACTCAAATTTTTCTCTAAGTCATTAACTTCTTTTTCAAGTTTTTCTATGTTGATATTTTTGAGTTTTCTTTTGCTCATTTCCATTTCATAAGCCTCTGCTAACTCCTTACGTTTTTCTAACCAAAGCTGATAAGTTTGTTTTAGTTGGAAATTATTACTCTTTTCTATGTTTCGTCTTAACTGCTCGGTTGAGTAAAAAAGTAAGCCTTTGAAAATAAGATTATTTTCTAAAAGTTGTACAATATGTTCTGGTTTTTGATATTTAAGCAAGAGAAAATTTAGTTCTTCAAGTTTTAACTTGAAAACCTCTAAATATGCTTCTTTCTCTTTTTCAGAGAGTCCTGCTGTATTTTTCTGCAAATTTTGATAAATAACCTTGATGGCTTCTTTGTAGTAGTAAAAAGAACTATCAATATTTTGTAGTTCGCTATGTAAGAGAGATAAGCCAGAATAAGAGTAAATATAATGTGAATGCGGTAAGTCACCAAAAACTTTTTTTCTAACTCTTAAACCTTCCTCAAAATTAGCTTTTGCTTCTTGATATTTTCTCTGTTCTCTTTGAGCTTCTCCAAGATTAGTACAAACTATTGAGTACTCTATTGGCATGTATCCAAGTTCATTTTTTACCATTTTGTATATTTTTTCAGCTTCCAGATAATCTTTTAATGAAAAGTAACAATACCCAATATTTAACCAAATACTATATTTTTGCTTAATATCCATTTTCTCTTTATACAAACCATACAAGAACTTTAATAAATTTATTGCATCCAGGTATCTTTTTTGAGCTATGTATGAAACTCCAAGATTAGATTGACATAAAAAATATAAATTTTCAAATTTATCTTTTGTTAAAGCACTAACTCTATTAAACAGTTCTTCTGCTTCTTTGTACCTACCTTGTTGCAGGTAGCAAGTACCTTTTAAGATTTCCAAATAATACTTTTGATTGTTTTCTGCCGCAAATTGTTCAGCTTTATTCAGTAATATTTCTGCTTGGGAAATATTACCAATTTGGTAATAGTAGTCGTGTAATTTGAGGTAGTAATAGTATTGAATTTCTTGTTCTTTTTTAGGAGCAACCTTAATTTTACTCAACAAGGGGCTTATTTCTTTAATTAACAAACTATCTACTTCTTTGTATCTATATTCTTGCAGATAGAGATTGGTTAAACCAAACAGCAAGTTCATACACTCCTCGTCATTATCTTTTTTATTTTTGCCTATTAATAGTTTTCTACTTTTTATTTGATTATTGATAATATTTTCTCCCTCTCGATTTTTGCCTTGTGCAATGTATACACTTGCCCATAATACGTGTAATTCTGCTAAAAATCCAGCAAGTTTTTTCTTTTTTTGAGCAAGTTCAATATTTTTTATACAAAATTCCTCAGCTGTATTGAGCTTTCCTGATAGCAAGTAAGTTTTCACTAACATCTCTACGGTAAGCAGGTATTCTCTTTTCTGCCATAAATTTAAATCAAGTGAAAATCCTTTGGGTAGTGTTTGTTCGTACAAGTCCAGAAATATTATTTCAGCCATATTATATTTTTCTTGATAAAAGTAGTTTGTTCCTTCTCTAAATTTTTCGTACCAAGCTAATTCTCTTTCAAGAGCTTCCCTTAAAAAAGATTTTTGTTGTGCAAATACGTTGAACACTGACAACGAAACTAAAAAAACGAAGAGAGTTTTTAATCTTTCCATAAGCGAAAATGTTTTGATTACAAAAATAAAAATCTTGTTTAAATCAAAAAATTTTCACTCTCCCACCAACACAAAAGCCCCCCAGTAGTAAGGAGATTGATATTTTTCTTTAATTTTTTGTTGGGCTTGGGCAAAGGCTTACCATTTAGACATTTTTCGCAAAAACCAATTTTCATAAAAACTACTCATAAATTCCTGTTTAGCCGCATCATCAACTTTCCAAAGACTCACCATCACACTTCTTGCCCCTGCTTCCTGTAATGTCCTCTGTAAACCAAATACACCCTCCCCGTTTTTGATTTCTCCCAAACCCGTCTCGCAAGCCGAAAGCACCACCAAGTCCGTACCTTGTAAATCCAAGTTCATCGCCTCTTGGGCTGTGAGTATGCCGTTTTCTTTGCTTCCTGTTGATTTTTTATTCATAGACAATTCTGCACCTGCCAAAAGCAAACCTGAACGAAGCAAAGGAGTGCGATAACAAGAGAATTTTATTTATTTTTGGTTATTTGGTAAATTTAGCTTAATTTTGAGTTTGTTCAAAAATAGTTTTCTGATGAAAAAAATACTAACACAAATACTACAAAAAGCAAGTAAATTTCGCATTCCTCAGTTTATGAAAAATTTTTATTTTGTAGTAGGCAGTATTTTCTTGGTGTGGATGCTTTTTTTTGATACCAATGATTTAATCAGCCAATATCGTTGGCGAAAGAAATACAAACGTTTGCTTCAAGAAAAGGCTTATTATTTGGAATTGCAGAACACACTCAAACAAAATATTAAGGATTTTAACGATAGAGAAAATTTTGAGAAATTTGCTCGCGAAAAACATCTCTTGCAAAAGCCCAATGAGGATGTTTTCTTGATTATAGAAAAGTAAAGTTGGCATTCGGAAAATGAAAAATACAAATAGTTTTTCAAGCAATTTGACGAAATAAAATGTAGTTTTTCTTGAAAAAAAGGAAATAAATTCTTAATTTGCGGTTCAAAATCGTTGTTGTGTTAAAATCGGTATCAATTATGCAAAATTTTATTCGCTTGCTTTCTATTGTTTCTATCATCATTTTGGTTTCGTGTGGAGGTTTTAACAAAGCCTATAAGCATTACGAAGAAGGAGAATATCAAGATGCTATTGAAACCCTTAAAAAACTGCACGCCAAGAAACCTGATGACCCATTGGTAAATTTTTATTTGGCACAATCTTTACGCAAATCTAATCGTTTGCGTGAGGCAGAAGAATATTATGCCAAAGTGCATAATAAAAAAATTCCGAAAACTCACCACGAAGACCACGAAGACGATGCTAAATTCTACTACGCAGTGGTTTTAGAGGAAAATGGCAAAGTAGAGGAAGCTCTCAAGCAATATGAAAACTACGCCAAAAAAGGTAAAAATAAGGCTTACGTAGCTCGTGCCAAAAGAGAAATTGAAAACCTTAAAAAACGTGAGGAATTAGAGAAAATCCAAACTTTCTTTGAAGTAAAACCTGTTGAAAATTTAAACACTAATTTTGCGGAGTTTGCACCTGTGATTTATCAGGATAAACTCGTAGTAAGTGCTTCTCGTGATAAATCTCACGAATCGGACATCAACGGACAGAAAAATTTGGGGATTTATTATGTGCCTTTGCAGAGTTTGCAGTCGGGTGAAGCAAAAATGCAAATCTTTGACCCTAATATTCATAAAGAAAATGTCAATGAAGGTACGCCCACATTTAGCCGTGATGGAAAAACCATGATTTTTGCTCGTGCCGCTCCTATCAATAGAAAGAAAGGGGCAAAAAACATGAAACTTTACATTTCCGAACTAGACAAAGACGGCAAATGGTCTGAACCTCGTTTGTTGGAAGGTGTAAGCAGTGCCGACAATGAAAGTTATTATGGCAAACCTACTTCTAAATCTTTACCTAAAGCCTATGCCTGGGACGCTCAACCTTTTCTTTCCGCTGACGGACAAAGATTATATTTCGTATCAGATAGAGAGTATGACGACAAAGGCACTAAAACCATAGGCAGACACGATATTTTCGTAGCAGAAAAGAAAAAAGACGGAACTTGGGGGAATGTACGTAATTTAGGTAAGGAAATCAATACCGAAGCAGATGAGTATTTTCCTTATGTAGCCTCTGACGGCAGACTTTACTTCTCCTCTGACGGACACCCTGGCTTTGGTGGATTGGATATTTTTGTCGCTGAACGCAAAGACGGCAAAATCACTGTTGAAAATCTCGGCAGACCTATCAATTCACCCTTTGACGATTTTGGCATTACTTTCATCAACGACCGTGAGGGCTATTTCAGCTCCAACCGAGCCGAAGGCAAAGGAGATGATGATATTTTCTACTTTATTGATAGAAATCCTGGTAAGCGAGTTGTGAATTATTTTGTGAAGTTCAAAACTATTGGCGTCAAAAAAGATGAAACTGAAATTCCGCTTGCCAATGCTCACGTAAAAATCCTTGATGATAACGACAAAGTGCTTCAAGAATTTTATACTAACGACAAAGGTGAAACAGAAGTTATTCCTGTGAAAGATGATAGACTTGCCTTCAAAGTAGTAGCAGATGTTTCACATCAGAAAAAACCTTTCTTAGCGGCTCGTAATGATTTTGCTTTGGTAAAAATTCCTGAAAAATACTTACCTCCCAAACCTGTCATTGATACTACTTTTGTGTATGAACTCAAATTGCAAGAATACGATGACAAAACCAAATTTGTTCTCAATATCCTCTATGACTTCAACAAATGGAATATTCGCCCCGATGCGGCTAAAATTCTTGATGAACTTATTGTTTTCTTGAAAGATAACCCCAATGTAAAAATTGAATTAGGCTCGCATACCGATGCCATAGGTGAATTTGATAGTAACGATTTACTTTCCAAACGTAGAGCTGAATCCGCAGTAGAGTATATTGTAACCAAAGGTGGTTTTGATAGAGAACGCATCGTACCACAGGGGTATGGTGAGTATGTACCTCGGGTGGTTACCAAAGACCTTGCCGAACAATATGACTTTTTGAAGGAAGGAGATGTTTTAGACGAAGCCTTTATCAACAAGTTCAAAGACAAGAAAACACGCGACCTTCTACATCAACTCAACCGCCGAACTGAAATTCGCATTTTGCGATAAGTAAGTTCACTAAATTCCGGGCGGATTTTTTAGGGGCATAATTTTTGTTATGCCTCTATTTTTTTAACTTGCTAAAAATTTTACTACTATGATTAAGGCAGAAATTTTGAATATCGGTGATGAAATTCTTTATGGGCAAATCACCAACACAAATGCCCAGTGGATGAGTACAGAATTAGATAAAATTGGAATTCATGTAATTCGGCATAGTGTAGTAGGCGATAGTGAAGAGGCAATTTTAGAAGGCTTGCAAGATGCTGAAAAACGTGCCGATGTAATTTTAATCACAGGTGGTCTGGGACCTACCAAAGATGATATTACTAAAAAAACACTTTGTAAGTTTTTTGGCACAAAATTAATACGACACCCTGAAGCCTTACAAGCTGTAACGCATTTTTTTGAAAGCCGAGGCAGAGAAATGTTAGAAGTCAATAAACAACAAGCTGATTTGCCTGAAAATGCAATTTATATTCCCAATGCCCAAGGTACTGCACCGGGCATGTGGTTTGAAAAGAATGGAAAAATCTTTGTTTCTATGCCTGGTGTTCCTCATGAAATGCAGTATATTATGGAAAGTTATGTTTTAAGGCGTCTGCAAGACTTCTTCCACACCCCCGTGATTGTTCACAAAATGATAAAAACTATTGGTATAGGAGAAAGTTATTTAGCTCGTGAAATTGAAACTTGGGAGAATAATTTACCTGAAAACATCAAATTAGCTTATCTACCCAGTTTTGGAATGGTACGTCTGCGACTTACAGGTTTTGGGAAGGATAAACAGACACTTCAAGAACAAATTGAGCAAGAAGTACAAAAAGTTTTACC
>JANWZC010000142.1 GCA_025054975.1 Raineya sp. | reverse complement strand
CCAGCAGGAATTAGAGACACTAATTTCTTGGAATTTTCATGTCCCTAAATCCAAAACCTCTTTCCATTGAGTATAACATCATTACTAAGACTGCTGATGATATTCGTAGAAGTGAAGTAACTGCAATCGGTGGAATGTATGGTTATGCTTTCGGAAACTTGCAAATGGGCAGACGTATCAATGAAGATTTGAGCTATACTTTTTCGGCTCAATATCACTATGACAAACAACCTCAACTTAGTAAGTTTTATCCCGAAGAGTACAAAAACCTGGAACAAAACCTGCAATCAGGTACTTTCAATACTATTTTTGGACCTCAAACGGCGAATGTATCTCCTTATTACAGCCAAACTCCTTTACAAAGCTACGCCATGCATGGAAATGTACGTTACAAAAATCTTTCTTTTACGCTCTTCCGCAATGAAGCTATCAATCCCTCTACCATTGCTCAAACCCCCGATAACGTTGTGTATAATCGCGGAGCTTTCTTTGGACATAATGTAACTATGGGAAATTTGATTTTTCAGAAAAATATCAATAAATGGCAACTTACGAGTTTCTTGATAGGAAGCCATTATTGGCTGAACCCAGAAAGTAATTTTCGGAATGTATATTCAGGCTTACGACCTGCTTATAAGTTTTCTAATGGCTTAATGCTCAAAGCCGAACAATTAGCAAGCTATACACTTAATTCGGTAATAAATTTTTCAGGAGGTATCACTTATGAGTATTTTAATTCTGTCCCTCGTGGGCATGATTTAGAGTATGCTTTGAGTAATCGCAAACAAAGAGCTGTTATTATCGGAAGTATTTATCCGCTTAATCCTGCGGGTATAGAAGTTCCTATCCCTTTCATTGAGTACAGCAACATCGGTGGATTTTTACAGACACAAATTACACCTATTGAAAAATTAGCTATTACGTTGGGTAGCAGGTATGATGTTAATAGTCGTTATGGTGCTTCGCTAAACCCCCGAGCAGGCATTGTGTTTGAAATCAATAAATATTTGAATACCAAATTATTATATGGTTCTGCATTTTTAGCTCCTTCGCCGCTATTTGCTTTTGAGCAATTTGGTTCTTTTGTAAGTTTTGATAATGGGGCAAATTATGTTTCTTTCTTTTTCCGTTTGCCTAACCCTGATTTGAAACCTCAAACTATTCAAACTTTTGAAAGTTCAACTTCTTTCAATAATGGTAAAAATTTCCGTGCTAATTTTAATGCCTTCTATTCTATTAGCGAAGGTTTGTTCAATTACGGACCCGACTTTTTGAATGGTAATCGTTACAATGGGCAATTTTTAGGTTATCCTGTCAATTTTATTGAAGTAGCTATCAATAGTGAAAGACAATTCAGTTATGGTGGCTCATTAGATTTGGAATATAGGTGGAATATAAGCAATAATCAGCGTCTAAACACTTATGCGTCTGTAAGTTACGTGAATGGTAAAGTAACCAGTAAGGACAACTCTAATCAAGAAATATTGATAAATTTGGCAGGTATTTCGCCTTGGATAGTTAAAACAGGTTTTGAATTAGAATTAAGTCGCTTAACTTTTTCACCTCGTTTAATTTGGCTTAATGAACAATATACTTATGCTGTTAGTCAGCGGGAGAATGGTACCGTCAGACAGAAAATTAGCGGATATGCCCTTCTGAACTTACATCTCAATTACCGTGTAAGTAACTATTTCAATGTATTTTTACAAGGACGTAACCTGCTTGACCAACGCTATTATTCATTAAATCTGGGGGCTTCTCCTGAAACTGCTATTCAAGGAGCAGCAGGAGCAGAATTCGGAAATGGAGCACCACAAAATCCATTACGCCTTATGGCAGGTTTGAATGTCAAATTCTAAAAATACAACTCTATGCGTTACATTTTACTAATAATTTTAGGGAGTTTTGCGTCTTGGGCATGGGGGCAAAGTTCTATCAATGAATTGATTGCTCAACTTAATCAAGCCAAAGATGATGAAGTTAAAATTCAGATTTCCAAAAAAATAGCTTTGGCATATCAAAAACAAAAAGGCTACGGCAAGGCTATTGAATACTACCAGCGAGCATTAGATTTAGAAAAAGCCAATAAAAAACCTCTTCATCAGCAAGGAGAGACCCAAAAAGATATTGCTTTCGCTTATTTGATGATGCAAGATTATGCCAAAGCCAAAGAAAATTACAAAAAGGTTTTAGAAATTGAAAAAGCTGACAATAATAAAACCGAAATTACTGAAACTTTGGAGGCATTGGCATCAATTTGCACTGAAAATAAAGAATACAAAGAAGCTATCACTTATTATCAGGAATTGCTTGGCTATTATAAAGAGAATTTACCTGCTCTTGCCAATACTTACAACAACATAGGTTACAACTACAAAAAGTTAGGAGATACCAAAAAAGCCATAGAAAATTTTGACCAATCTATCAAAATCAATCAGCAGATTGCTAACCAGAATAAGGGTAATACCAGCATACGAGCAGTGGCTTTGATGAATATTGGTTCAACTTATAGCAATGAGGGGGATTTTAAGGCAGCAAAAAAGTATTATGAAGATGCTCTTATTATCAGACGTTCCCAGAACGATAGAGTAGAAGAAGCAAAAATTCACAACTTTTTAGCTGTCAATGATTTTTTAGCCAACAGAAATGAAAATGCCTTAGATTATGTAGATAAAGCCATTAGCATTGCTGAAAGAGAGTTGGGGGGAGCTAACAGCTTGAAAGCCAAAGAAGTTTTAATGTCAAGTTATCAAATCAAAGCCAGCATCTATCAGCAGCAGCAAGATTTGAAAGAATATCAGAAAAATTATCAGAAGTATTTGGATTTGCAAAAGGAATATCAAGAAGAAGAGGCTCGTCAGCGTCAGGAAATGATAGAAAAGCAGTTGGAATTAGAGAAAAAAGAAAGTGAAATTAAATCCAATATTGCTTTGGAAGAAAAAAGAGAAATGGAGCTTATACAGGCGAATTTAGAAAAGGAGAAAGCCAAAAAAGAAGCTGAATTGCGTGAAAGTGAAATTCAACGCCTTAAAGCAGATAGAGAATTGCAGGCACAAAGATTGCGAAATGCTGCCATTGAAAAACAACGTGCTGAACAACAATTAGAACTGCTTCGTCAAAAAGCCGAAGCCGAACGCCAACAACAACAAATTGCCGCTTTGGAAAAAGATAAGGAAATTGAAAGGCAAAAACGTGAGGCAGAACGTAAAGAAGCAGAACGCAAACGTGAAATCTTGGAGAAAGAAAAACAACTCGCCGACCTACGAGCAAAAGAAGAAAAACAGAAAAACTTTTATACTCTCATTGTATTGGCAGTAGTAGGGGCATTTTTAGTTTTTGTGGGGTATTTATTGGTGCTTAATCAACGTAAAAATAAAAAACTTGCCGCTCAAAACGCCCTGATTGAAGAGCAAAACAAAGAATTGCAGGTGCAGGCTGAAGAATTGCAACAACAACAAGAAGAAATTATGGCTCAAAGAGATGCCATTGCTCAACAAAATGAAATGCTTGCCGAACAGAATGAAAAAATTGAAAAGAGTATCAATGCCGCTAAAACCATTCAAACAGCTATTTTACCTCACTCTGAAAAATTAGCGAATTTATTCAAAGATTATTTTATACTCTTTATGCCTCGTGATGTAGTGAGTGGAGATTTCTACTGGATTGAACAAATTGATGAAAATAAAACCGTAGTTGCAGCGGTGGATTGCACAGGTCATGGGGTGCCTGGTGCTTTTATGAGTTTGATTGGCAATCGTTTATTAGAGAAAGTTGTTATTCTTAATAAAATTCACGAACCTGCTCAAATTTTAGAAAGCCTACACCAAGAAGTTCGGCAACTTCTCCGCCAACAAGAAACAGGTAATCGAGATGGTATGGATATGGCTCTGTGTGTATTGGAAAAATTACCTGATAGCAAAACAAAAATACATTTTGCAGGAGCTAAAAGACCTCTTTATTATACGGAAGGTGAGAATACACAGATTTTTACACTAAAAGGTACAAGAAAATCTATTGGTGGGGAACAAAACGAAAACGTAAAATTTGAAACTACTACTATTACTTTACCACCTAATTCCTGTGTTTATTTATGTTCTGACGGCATTACAGACCAAAATGATGCGGAAAGAGTAAAACTTGGAGAAAGCAAACTCAAATACACACTTTCAAATGTAGCCACCCAAAGTATGACCGAACAGCATAAAGCTGTACAAAATTTGTTGGAAAATCAGTTACGAGGTACTTTGCAAAGAGATGATATTTTGCTTATAGGCATTAAAGTCTAAAACCTTACAGAGAGTTTTCTGTAAGGTTTCAAACTTTATTTTTTACGGAACAAGTAAATTATTATTTTTTGCAATATTTACCTAAATACTCTTCACATTCAATATCGCCGAGTTCTTGGGCTTTTTTCCAATCTTGGCAAGCTCCTTTTCTGTCGCCTGTGAAAAATTTGGCTTGCCCACGCAAAGTGTATGAACTGCCCACTGAATTGTCTAACTCAATAGCTTTATTCAAGCTCGCCAAAGCAGGTCTATATTGTTTTTGATTTAATTCAATTTCTCCTTTCAAAGCAAAAGCCTCTGCATTATTAGGGTTAGAGGTAATGGCTTCCCTTACATGCTTCATAGCTTCTGCATTCTTTTCCAAATTGAAAAAATACAAAGCTAAATTATAATGTGCTTTATCGTATTTTGGATTTATTTTGAGTGCTTTTTGATATTCAGCAATAGCTTTTTCAGAATCACCTTTACGTCTGTACATATTACCAATTCTAACATAAGCCTCTAAATAATCAGGCTTCATTTCTAAAATTTTATTAAAATCTTGCATAGCCTCATTATCTCTACCCATATTAGAATAAAGTTCAGCTCTTTCAAGATAGGCTTCTAAATGTTTGGGGTTAAGTTCAATTACTTTATTAAAGCTATTGATAGCCAAATTATATTGCAGCAAGGCTTTTTTTGCCATACCTCTCTGGAAATGAGCATCAATGTAATCGGGTTTGGCGGCAAGTGCCAAGTCAAATTTCTCAACAGCGGCATTGTAGTCTTTGGCTTCCATTTTTGCCATACCTTCTTTGAATACGTCTTCGGGGTTTTGTGCCGAAAGTAACCCAAAGGTAATAAAACAGAAGGATAGTAGAATTAAACGTTTCATAACACTCTTGTTTTTTGTAAAATAATTTCAACTCAAACATAACAAATATCTTGCCAAAAAGCAAGATATTTTAGACATATTCTTTTTATGCTCAAAAAATTTAGTCTTTAGCCCCTTCTTTTTAGCATTGCATCTAAAATCAACCAATCAAACAAAGGTCTTGCTGATTTTTTATAAAACCTCTTTTCATTCAGTATAATTTTGTCCATATATGGCTTTTTCTACTCAAAAGCAATAGAAAAATTGATACGTTCCTTTCAAGTAAAAAAGGCTTCACTTGCAAAAATTTTTTGAAAGACCGCTTTATTTTATTTCCCAGCGAATAGCCAGCAATGGTACGTTGGTAGTATAAACAACTTCTTCGGTACGACTTCCATCAAAGATTTTATCCCAAAAACTACGTTTGTGTGTAAACATTACAAGCATATCGGGCTTATACACGCGTACAAACTCCTGCAAACCGCCATGAATATCATTTTCTTTGCGAGTTTGCATGAAAAACAATTCCATTTTAGAGTAAGCTAATTTTTCTCGTAGCTCTACAATGAAACGTCGATTAGGGAAGGTATCTAATTTCACCATTTCAGGATAATTGGGGTACACATGAACGAGTTGGAGTTGTGCCTCAAAAATTCGGGCAAACTCTAAAACCTTTTTAATTTTAGGTTCAGGGTTTATCAGGTCGGTAGCGAGGGCAATTTGCTCAATTTTGCCACCCTGATAAGTAGCAGGTACAGCAATTACAGGTACTTGCGAGTTTTGAATAGTGTTAGCGGCATTACTGCCAAAAAATATTTTTTTTATACCGCTAGCTCCTGTAGTACCCATTACAATCAAATCTGCTTTGTATTGCTCGGCAACCTCGGCAATACTTTCGCTCACCAATGGACTTAAACGAACTACATATACAATTTCTCTTTTGGCTGATGCTTGCACACCCAAAGCCTCAATATGCTTTTTCAACTTGTCTGTTTGCAAAATAGTGTAATTCTCCAATGCTTCACTATGTTGTTGCCCTGTAAGATTAACAGGAATTTCTGGTTGCGAGACATTGACAAATACAAAACGGCAAGGCTCTTCTTGGTTGATTCGTAAAGCCAACGTTACAGCTAAATCAGCATTGGCAGAAAAATCTGTGGGAATGATAATGGTCTTCATTGCTCAAAGGGTTTGGGGTAAAATTATTAAAAAAACATCAATGCCCAAGATGACTTTACGCATTTTTTTTACTGATTTTTGAAAAAAATAAGACATAGCCAACAGCTATGCCCTATTTATTTTCCTTCGTTTTTTTCTTGTATAGCTATGCTTAAAGCGTACGAGAAGTTACATTAGATACAGGGATTTGCATTGTAATAACAACTTCTCCATCCGTTTCAGTATTGTTATTTAGCATACTGTTAATAGGAGTACCATTGCCATCTTCATTGCCAGAAGAGTCTCTTAAAGTCAGATTCAAAGTGAGAATGCCTGTTGTACTATTGTAACTAAGGGCATCTATTCTTATTGTATCTGGGTTTGTAAGAGAAGAAGGGGAGGAATTAGAGTCACTCGCACTAATAAATTTGTTA